>VMGK01000040.1 GCA_007376535.1 Candidatus Berkelbacteria bacterium Licking1014_7
AGGCGAGGACGAGCGAGGAGCCACGCTGGGGCGACGAGCGTGCTGAGAAGCGATTATCCAAGAAAATATAACATAAAGCCGAATTTTGCGTAAGTCGTATAATTTCTAATTCCTAATCAATAACCAAGCACTAATTTCTAATTTGGGATTTGGGAAATTGGGATTTGATTAGGTTAATTAGAAATTAGGAATTAGAAATTTGATTGATTAAAACTTCTCTGCTTTGAAATTCTTATATTTTTTACTCCATTTCCTATATCCGCTTTCTGCTAACAGCCCTTCCTGCGCTCCGACAAACTGGATTACTGATGAAGAATTAAAATGCGCCCAACGCATTGCCTCTGGCATATCAAAGCCCTTGCACAGCGCAATTGCCAATCCTGACGCGTAGGCATCGCCGGCGCCAGTCGCTTCTTTGCGCAAAATATCTTTCAAAATTCCCATCTGCCAATAATTCTGTCCGTCCCAACTATAAGACCCTTTGGTGCCATCTGTAATCACTATCATTTTAGGTCCCAAATTTTTTATTTTATCAATTAAATCCTTAATTTTTATATCTAGTTTAGCGCCAACATACAAAATCGCCTCATCGCGATTAACCACAAAAAGTTCTGTCTGCTCTAAAAGTTCTTTGGATTTTTCTGCGCCAAGGCGCAACTGAAAAGTGCCGGGCTGATATAATAATTTTGCGCCGGTTTTTTTAAGATACTTGACAAGCGCGGGGAAAATTTGTTCGCTGCCGCGAGCCATTGAAGTTAAATATGCCCATTTGGCTGGAACCAAATTTGGCAAACGATACTGGCGCGGAGTATGGTAAATAAGAATTGTCCTTTCTCCATCAACTGCCACCACAGTTGAATAATTGCTTTGAGTGCCTTTTTCCTGAACAAAATAATCAAGCGCCACACCCTCTTTTAGAAAAAGTTCACGCGCCATTTCACTGATTTTATCATCTCCCATTTGGGTAACAATCGCAATCTTAAGTCCAGCGCGACCGGCAGCCACTGCCGCATTGGGAGCATTGCCAGCAATCATCTCCCTAATCTCGTCCACTGGCACTTTATCCGCGTAAGAAACGCAAAGATATTTATTTTCCCGTTTGATATCAAACATTACCTTGTACTCATGCACTATTAAAAAAACATCAAGAGTGCTATCCCCTATGAAAATAAAATCAAACATAGTCATTTTTTCTAATATAGCACAAAATAAGTTTTTGCAAAAGACACAACGACTTAGGGTGCGGGATTCGAACCAATTGATATTCAAATTTGCAGTCGGTTTCGCTGAAAAGTTCTAATCCTTGAAATAATCTCTGGCGCTACCTCGTTCACGCCGCGATTATCTTTAATTTCAAAAGCAGCCGCTTGCGAATGCCCGCCACCCCCAAAAAGAGACGCAATAGCAGACACATCAATATTTTTTCTTACGGCGCGCAAACTACCATGTATTGAGCTATTTCTTTCTGAAATAACCAACACAAAATCAATTCCTGGAATACTTTTTATTAACTCATCAATCACTCCGCCAATCTCAGTATAATTGGCGGCTGACTCTTCTAAATCATTTTTGGTGGCAGTTGTCCAAACAAATTTAAGCCGATCTTCATTTTGAATCTTTGACAAAATTCTGCCCCACAATTTTAACGTTGATAAAGATTTGGTCTTAAATAAATTTATAATAATTTCTTGTTGGCGACCGCCAAAAGCCACTAATTGCGCTGCCACTGTAAGCGATTTTGGAGTAGTGGTTGAATTTTGAAAACTACCAGTATCTGTAATAATACCAGTCAAAAGCAAAGTTGCCACATCTTCAGTGAACAATTGATTGCCGCCTCCAAGCGCTTCAAGCAAAGCCACCAGAATTTCGCAAGTTGAAGTGGCTGCCAAGTCCACCCAATTGATTTTTCCAAAATAATCGTTTGATGAATGATGATCAATATTCACTAATGGAACTTCATAAAAAATTTCCGTATTTTCATCATAAAAATCACCCAATCTTTCAAGGTCTGGTGAATCAAGCACGATTATCAAGTCAAACTGGGTTTTTGCTTTTTCAAAAAAAACATCTTCTTGCGTAAACCTGCCATCTTTTGCGGTGATTACAATGTGCATTTTATTTTCATCTGGCTTTTGTTTATAACCCAACTTCTCAACCTGAACGCGAGAAGTATTTAAGGAAATAATAAAATCATTGTTCACATTGGCTTGTTTTTCCAAACTCGCTAAATTAGGTAAAAACTTAAAACTTTCCGCCACTTGCCCACAAGTAATGGCTATGACATTTTTTCCTAAAATTTCTAAACTTTTGTGAAGCGCCAAAATAGATCCAAGCGCGTCTCCGTCAGGATTTTTGTGCGTAATCAACAAAATGTTTTGACTCTTTTTCACAAGTTCAATTGCCTGTTGTTTTGGTGAAAGTTCCATAAGAGTATGAATATAACACAAATTTTTTCCCAGTCAAGCCCCTGTCCCGGACTGTCAGCGCAATATAGTAATGTCACATTAATTGCAAAATAGAAATGTCACATTCTTTCCACTAAGATAAAGAAAAAATAACTTAGTTGGGAGGATAAA
>VMGK01000022.1 GCA_007376535.1 Candidatus Berkelbacteria bacterium Licking1014_7
TTGCGACGCTGATTTAGTGCTTCAAGCGACGCGAGACGCTTACGAAAATAATTTTAAAAAAGCAATTATTATTACAAGCGATGGCGATTATGCCAGTTTGGTTAAATTTTTAAAAGAAAAAGATAAACTTTCTGTTATTCTTTCGCCAAGCATTAAAAAGAAATGCTCGATTCTTTTAAAAAGAACAAATGCAAATATTGTTTATCTAAACGATAAGAAGTCTATTTTAGAAGCCCAAAATGAAAAAGCCCCCGGCAAGGACAAAACCTCGCAAGGGTCTTTTTCGTAGTGATTAGTTATAGTATAGCAAAACGAAAAAGATTGTCAAGTAGAAGTTATCCACATAAGTATTAGGACGCTCTCGAAATGAACCAAGATTGGCGGTAAGAAGCTCAACCTGTTATTTTTTTGAGGTGAAAATCTTAACCAAGAACGAAATAAAATAAAATACCAAATAAGCAACAGCAAAAAATATTAGAAAATTCAATACATAGTCAAAGATCTGTCTGCCAAAAGACCTGCTTGCGACGACGTTCACATTTTTTGACACAAAATTGAAAGAATAGAATACTAATAGCGCGGCTAAGATTGCCGACATAATCGCCCTAATTTTTGATAGAAACATTTGACCTCCTATTTATATTATAGCACTTTTTGTTTTTTGGTGTTTTTGGGGCTATAATAAAATTAAACAATGAAAAAAATAATATCCTTAATTTTTATCGTTCTTATCATCGGCGCAGGTATTTATTATTGGGATTATTCAAAGAAGAATCGCCCAATTCCATCCAATGCAGTCAATATGGAGTACCCGCTTAAGGACGGGTCTTTTACGGTAATTCAAAGTGGTAAGTTTGGGGATGTCCATACTGCTCCGATCGAACAATACGCCATGGACATAATTAAAGACGGTGGCATAAAGTCCTGGTTTCAATTCCGGAAGGCCGGATTGGAATCCAATGCTTCATTCGGAACACCGGTTTATAGCCCCTGCTTTGGCAATGTCAAAAGCGTTACTAATGATTTTCCCGACATACTGATCGGGATAGAAGGGAAACCCAGTGAAGCCAACAGGGTCCAAATCGGCTGTAACGGCTTCAATGTATTATTAGTACACTTTAAGAAAGGTTCTATTGCTGTTAAAGAAGGCGAAACTGTTCAAATTGGACAAAAAGTTGCTGAAATCGGCAACAGCGGCCGCTCTGCCGAACCGCATTTGCACATTCATGTTTTTAAAACCAATATCGCGACGGACACCAAAATCCCCCTGCCAATTACATTTAACGGCAAGTATTTCTTCCGGGGAGACGGCTTTGAAAATTAGGACAGGCAAATAGGGGGACAGGTCCCTTTTTCAGAGTAAATTGATAAAAATAATTACCATATTTCCAAATTTGGTTTTGATGGAAACTTTGATACAATAAAAGAAAGAAAAGTAATTAATAATGCCCGTCTTACGGCGGGAGCGGCCCCAATAACAATTACTCGGTTGCTCCACGACTGATTATTCATCCGTGTTCCGCATCGGGTAATGATATGGGGTAGAAAGGTCTTATGGCTTACATTTTATTAGCTGGGTTTGCGGGCGGAGTGATCCGCGGGCTGGTGGGGTTTATTAAACATCAGTACTCGTACAAAAATATTTCCTTCAAATGGTGGTATTTTTTGCTGATGGTGGTAGTTTCCGGAATTATCGGTCTAGCCGCTGGCTGGGTGGTGAAAGCGGTGGTTGAGATTGACGGCACTTTAGCCGTAACCCGCTTTTACGCTTTTGTGGCAGGGTATGCCGGCGGGGATTTTATTGAAAATGTCTACAAAATCATTCTCAAAAAGCCCTCGCTCTACGCGATGCCGGAGTTACCCGAGTTAAAAAAGTAACTGTAAATGAAGCCACTCTTCGCATAAAGGTGCGGGGCGAGAAGGAAAAATATGATCGGTAAATTTGTATAGAAATGTCACATTCTTCCGCGCCTACTCGGATTGAGCCGCAACAAATTGTGAAATTTTTGCCCTCTTGTTGTTATTGCTCTGATAAATCGGGATAAACAAAGAACAATATACAATATAAAAAGCGCAACCGTGTTGGTTGCGCCAAACATTAAAGCGCAGTGTGCGATTTGGGATTGAATTTGGGGGCATTGCGGTCAGCAACTTTTTTGTTGTACATTAAATATCTTTTTCTTCCAAGTACTGGCAGACGATTGATATTTCTTCAAGGACTGCGGAAATCCCGCTAATTTCCTCCACTAATCCTCGGCAATAAAAATTAATCGCCACCGGCGGAACTTGTCTTTTTGTCCGCTGTTTTGCTTGAGTCGGTTTCATCACGTCCATTGTCCGCGAGATTAAACCGTATCCAGGCAAAATAATCGGGGAGATTTGGCTTAAAACGCCATAAGTCGAACCGTCTGTTTCTCTGATTTTGAAAGTGAAAAATCCGCTTCTTTGCTGTTGAACTACCTGTAATCTGACCGAGCCGAATACTCTTTCGCCCGATGTTCCAATATTGACCGGATGTCGCCGATTTCTTTTGTATGATTGTTGAAATTGACTCATGATGCTTTGCAAATTGGCAAAATATTTCTGCTGGCGTTTTCGCGCAGTTCTTAGTTTGTGCAAATCGGTAGACGCTTCGCCGTCCAACGACCAAATCTGTCCCTGATTATTCAGCAAAAGAATATGAACACTTTGCCATTTAGCCAAAAAATACGGCTCTTTTTGGGGAAACTCTACCTGCAAAACAGCCCGGTTGCGTTTTTCCAAAAGGCAGACGATAATCAGCGGTTCAGAAAGAAGGGGAATGTCCAAAGGGTGCAAACCCCCTCTTTCTTTTATTGTTTCCGGAAAAAGATAATCGCTTGACCAATTGATATTTCCGTTCTCCAACTTTTGCAGTTTTTGCGCTAAATGGTCGTTTACTGCCTTTTGCCTGGCAGCGCGATTTTGTAATTCATTGAGTTGCTGGCGCAGTTCGCGATTAGCGCCTACCGCTTTTCGGTATTTGCCAAAATCAAACTGATATTCAAGATATTCGTCCAGCCAAACTTTCGCTTGTTGTTCTTCAATTGTGGCAGGAAAAGCTTGTGAGAATTGGCGGAACAATGAATTTGCTTCCGTTTTTTCTTTTTCTGTCTCAAATGAATCAGGGTGAAAAGCGCGCGCCAAAGCTTTGCGCTCGTCAGCTAATAAGGCAACGGTCTTTTGCGGGGCATTAAGCAATAACCTGCACCAATCAATCGGGGGCGAAAAAAGAAAAAACGGATTATCGTTCTTTGGCTTTTCCATCATCCGTCTTCCTCCCATTCTTCCAAATCGTCTTGACTGCCAAATCGGACAAATTGTCGCGCAATATCTTGTTCAACATAACCCCGATGAATTTCTGCCAATCCGATATCGTTTTCTACCAAAAACGCATAAAGTCGTTCGGGAAAACCGTTAAAATACTGTTCTGTCCGATGGATCAAGGCTTCAATGGGGGTTTTCCAATAATGCTTTTCACGCGCCTCCAGTGCGTATTCCAATAAAACATTGAACAGAAACTCGGAACGGGAACAGAATTGATACAATGCGCATAAGGATGAAAAACCAAAACCGGTCTCCTGCCTCAAATTGGCAAGGTCTATCACTTCTTCAAACTTCAATTGATGATTTTGCATCCACGACACGATGTGGTGGGGAGTGGTTTGCAAATCTAAAGCGGTTTGGGCAAGCGCGGTAATCTCGCGGGTCGGCACGCCTGCCCGACGCGCTTGATGAACAAGTGGCATCGGAAGCATGGATGGTTTGGGCGTAACGGGCGCCAATTCGGTAGTAGTTGATAACCCGGTACCAAATCCGTGCTGATAAGCCAGCCATTCGTTTTGCGGCAAAGCGCGCAAGTGCGCCTTGACCTGCATATCCGCAGGAATTTTATCAAATATCGTCCAATCAATCCATTGGTTAGATGATTCAAAACGCAACGACGAGTCGTCTGCCTCAAATAATTTCCTGTAACGTAAGCGCATCACCGTTAACTCGTATTGCAAGCGCGGAGATTTCGGGCTATCTGGCGAGTCGTCAAGCGGCGGCGCGCTCATCAAGGGAAAAGCTTGCCTGTTTAGGCGAACAGGAATGTTCGCATTGGCTTTACTTGGCATATCGGTCCTCCTTGTCTTATTGTCAAGGTATATATGTTATATCATATCTAAAAATTCATCTTTTGTCAACACATGATCCGCCGTGTGTCAGCATTGCCCGGCAAAGCATATTCAAAACCCAAACCCAAAATCTGTCCTAAATCTAAAATTTTATCATAAATTAGTATAAAAAACTCATTGTTAAACCAAAAAGCCCCATTTACGAAATGGGACTTTTTTCAGGCTAAGAAAAAATTCCTAAGAGGACAATCCCCTTTCTCAGATTAAAAGAGGGAAAATAGGTCTTTCTATCTCTTTGCCCATTGAGGGGCGCGACGGGCGCGTTTGAGTCCGGGTTTTTTTCTTTCTTTTTCGCGCGGATCGCGAGTTAGAAATCCCGCTTTTCGCATGGTTGATTTATTTTTTTCGTCTTTTTTAATCAGCGCTCTGGCGATCGCCAGTTGGATCGCGTCTTTTTGGGAAGAAAATCCGCCACCGCTTACTTTAATTTCTAATCGGACTTTTTTTTGCAGACCTAAAATTTTAAGCGGCGCCTGGCAAACCGCGTCCAAGATGTTTTCTTTTTCACCATTGATGACGCATTCTCCGCTGCCTGAAAAAATCCTTACTTGCGCAATGGCTCGTTTTCTCCTCCCTAATCCCTGAAAATATTTTTCTTTTGTTGACATTTTGTATTTGCTTTTACCCCCACATCCAGAAAGCCCCGTGTTTCAACATGGGGTGTGGGGGTTTATTTCTGTATCATTAGATTATTCAAAAAAATTGCTTGAAGTTTATTTTTAGGCAACATCCCTTTTACCGCCAGACGCAAGACCTCTTCTGGCGTTCGGCTAAATTTTTCCCCCAATGTTTCGGATTTTAAGTTGCCGATATACCCGCTATGGCGGTAATAAATTTTTTGTTTTAATTTTCTACCAGTGAATTGAATTTTTGATACATTTGACACGACAACTTTATTGCCAATTACTACATTTGGTTTATAAGTTGGCTGGTCTTTTCCCTGAAGCAAAGTGGAAATTTTGGTGGCTAATCGTCCCAATATCTCGCCAGTCGCGTCAATCTCAATTATCTTTTTCGCCTGATTTAGTTTGTTTGATTTTTTCATCTGGTTTAATTGTTTTTAATTCGTCTGATAAAGTAATAATCGCTTTTTGCGCTCCGTCTCCTTTGCGCGATCTGAGCCGGTAAATATGCACTAACCGTTTGCTTTTGGCAATTTTGGGAGACAATAGTTCAAAGCATTTTTTAATCGCTTTTTCATCAAATAATATTTTTTTAGCGTAACGGCGGGTAATTAAATTTGACAAAGCGATAGTTGATAAAAACTTTTCAGCAATTGGTTTTAACATTTTTGCTTTTGCCAAAGTGGTTTCAATCGTTTCAAAAAGGATTAAACTGGTTAGTAAATTTCGCGATAAATGATTTAGATAGCTATTTTTTTGGTTTTGTCTTGCCATTGGTTTTAATTAAATAAGAATTAAGAAATTTTTGATTTTATTTCTTATTTGTCTTGGTCTGAGTGAAAATTTCTTCAAAATGTTTCATCAAAATTTGCGCTCCAGAATTTAATGTTTGCTCTGGGTCAATCGAGCCGTCGGTAGTAATGTCAAAAATTATTTTATCAAAATCGGTCTTTTGACCGACGCGAGTATTTTCTACGGTATAACTGATTTTTTTAATCGGAGTGAAGATGGCGTCAATCGCAATATAGCCAAGCGGCATTTTTTCATCTTCGCGGTTTTCTGTTGGCAAATAGCCGACACCTGAGTCAACCACTGCTTCAATTGAGAGTTTCGCGCCTTTATCAAGAGTGGCTAAATGATGATCTGGTTCAATAATTTCAATATCAGGGTTTTTCTTAAAGTCCTTTGCCAAGACAACGCCAGCTTGGTTTGCGGAAAGTTTAATCGTGACTTTATCTTCGCATAATTTTTTAATTTTTAAGCTTTTTAAGTTTAAAATTATTTCTATTAAATCCTCTTTTACTCCTTTTATGGTTGAGAATTCGTGGGTGGCGTTATTGATTTTGACGGTGGTAATCGCCGCGCCGGGAATTGACGACAAAATTACCCGTCGCAAACTGTTGGCAATGGTGATTCCAAAGCCGGGCGATAATGGTTCAATAATAAATTGACCGTAGTTTTTTTCTTTTTTTTGGACTTTTACTTTGGTTAATTCCAAGATATTTTCTGTTGACATATACTATCCCCTGACTCCAAAACAAATTATTGTTTGGGAGATTATTTTTTTTCAACGAGCGAGGAGCGCGTGGACGAGTAGGCTCGTTTCATTAAAATTGATATGGAATGTTTGAATCCGCCACTGGCGGAGCGGTTTAATACCCTTTATAAAATGACATACAACACCTTCGCTTTAGCAGGTATTTCGTAGTAATTATCGGCTATAATACTCAATTATTAACTGAGTATTTAGCCCTAACTCTTCGCTTAAAGTTTGTGGTTGGTTTATTATTTCAAATGTATTATTTTTTTTATCAAGTTTTATCCAGTTAGCCGGTTTTGCGTTTGGAATGGCAATGTTTTTAGGTAGATCAACCTGGATTTTATCGCCTTTTTTAACTAAAATTGACGGAATATTAACTTTTTTATTATTTAATTTTGCTTTACCGTGATTAGCAATTTGCCGGGCGGCTGCCCGACTTACAGTCAATCCAGCCCGAAATATGGCATTATCTAATCGCGCCTCAAGAATTTGAAGTAAATTTAGCGATGTTGAACCTTCTTTTTTAGCCGCATTCAAAAAATATTTTCTGAATTGTTTTTCGCTGATATGGTAAATTTTTTTGGCTTTTTGTTTTTCGCGAAGTTGCAAAGCAAAATCCGATGTTTTGGTTTGTCTTCTTCTGGCGCCCGCATCACCCGGCGGATAATTTCTTCTTGTGAGCGGGCATTTTGGCGAATCGCATTTTGCGCCTTTTAGAAAAAGTTTTACACCTTCTCTGCGACATTTTTTACAGGTATTATCCATTTTTTTTAATTAAGAATTAAAAACTTAATTCAATTTTTAATTTTCAATTTCTAATTTACATTAAATTTTCAATGACACAATCATAATAAATCAAATATCAAAAATGATAAATCAAAATGCCTGCCCGTCAAACCTGCCTGCCGTCAGGCAGGGTGAAATCTATTTGCAGTAACATATAATGAGGTTTCTCAAAGAGATTGAACGACGACGGGACATATCAAATTTTTGATTTAATTCATTCAATTGAAACATTGTAAATTCAATGAAAATTGAGAATTGATAATTGAAAATTGAATCCAAGGTTTTGAATTTCATACTCTTCTTGGTTTTTTTGCCCTTGTGCCATTGTGTGGCATGGGAGTTACATCTTTAATTTGGCTAACTTTAATTCCTCGTTGCGCCAACGCTCTGGTTGCTCCATCTCTGCCTGAACCAACGCCTTTTACGAAAACTTTTGCATTAACAACTGATCGAGTATCGATTTTGTCCAAAGCATTGTTCATCGCGATTTGCGCGGCAAAAGGAGTAGATTTTTTCGCGCCCTTAAATCCGCCCGCTCCGGCGCTTGCCCAACTTAAAGCATTTCCTCCGTTGTCTGTAATGGTTATAATGGTGTTGTTAAAAGTTGATTGAATATAAACATTGATCTGCGAAATTGCCGTTTGATTTTTCTTTTTTTGCTTTTTGTCCCGAATTTGTTTCAGGTTTGATTTTTGCTTTTTCATCATATTATGAACCCATTTCAAAATTCTAGGTTTTCTCTAAGGATTTTTTATGACCCGAACCAACAGTTATTTTTTTGCCTCTTTTAGTGCGAGCGTTGGTTTTGGTTCTTTGTCCGCGCGCTGGCAAATTTTTACTGTGTCTGGCGCCGCGATAGCTTTCAATTTCTTTTAGTCGACGAATATTGCGATTTATTTCCAATCTTAAATCTCCCTCGGTTTTAATTTTTAAGTCATCAATAATATTTCTAATTTTTTCTTCGGTCTGAATATCAATATCTTTGACTCTTGTGGCTGGATTTATCTTGGCTTTGGCTAAAATTTTATAGGAATTAGTTCTGCCAATCCCATAAACTTTGCATAACGCAATCCAAACACATTTTTGATTGTCGAGCAAAACGCCTTTTATTCTCATTTTTTATCCTTGTCTTTGCTTATGCTTTTTGATTTCGCAAATCACTCGCAAAACACCTTTTCTTTTAATTATTTTACACTTGTCGCACATTTTTCTGACTGATGAACGTACCTTCATTATAATCTCCTGATTATTCTGCCTTTGGTTAAATCATACGGCGACATTTCCACTAAAACAGAATCACCTTCTACAAGTTTAATGTAATGCAAACGCATTTTTCCCGCCAGGTAGGCGATAATTTCTTGTCCACTCTCTAATTCCACACGAAACCTAACATCAGGTAATGCTTCGATTACCCTGCCTTGAAATTTTATTTTATCCTCTTGTGGCATAATTTAATTAAATTATAACTTATTTTTTTTATTGAGTCAAGATCTGGCAGCCATTCTTGGTAATAACAATCGTTTCTTCAAAATGAACAGTGTTAGATTTATCTTTGGTAGAGATTGTCCAGCCGTCATTTTGGAGTTGAGTTTTTGGTTCTCCGGCGCTAATCATTGGCTCAATTGCCAGCACCATGCCCGGTTTTAAGATGATGCCTGTATCTGGCTTGCCAAAATTAAATATCATCGGCGCTTCATGAATTTTTTTCCCAACGCCGTGTCCGGCTAATTCTTTAATAATACCAAAATTTTCTTTTTCAATTGTTTTTTGAATGGCAGATGAAATATCGCCTAATTTTTTATTGCTTTTGGCAATTTTTATCGCGTTTGAAAGCGCTGCCTGACAAGTATTGATGAGTTTTTGATTTTGATTTGAAATTTTGCCAACCGCAAAAGTCGCGGCTTTATCAGCGCAATATCCATTAAATTCAACGCCGATATCCACACTGACAATATCGCCTTGTTTGAATTTGTAACGAGTTGGCGGCGAATGCACCAGTTCGCTGTTCACGCTAACGCAAGTTACGTATGGATAATTATTAAAACCCAAAAAAGCCGGCTGGGCGCCTTTTGCCTGAATGATTTTTTTGGCTTTTTGTTCAATTTCAATTTCCTTTGCGCCAGCAATTATGAGTTTTTGAATTTCTTTAAATACTAACATTAAAATTTTGCTAGCGGTTTTGATTTTTTCAATTTCCTGATGTGAATAGATATTAACCTTATTCATTGGATTTAGTAATTACACGACTTACGCGCTTTTAACAATTTTCGCCGGATAATTGACTTCGAAGCCATCCGCAGCCGAGCGGGCACGGTGGTCGCCGCGGCGACCGAGCGAGGCGAGGACGAGCGACGAGTCCGCTGGGGCGAGGAGCGTGCCGAGAAGCGATTATCCAAGAAAATATAACATAAAAATTAATTTTGCCTAAATCGTGAAAATAATTCTTTTTTTACATTTTTAATCGTTTGATCGCCGTCAACCGTGAGCAATAATTTTTTTCTACTGAAATATTTCAGAATTGGTTTAAGTTCTTTTTGATAGTGATTAATTCTTTTTTGGACTGTTTGAATGTTGTCATCAGTTCTGCCTTGTGTCTTTGCCCGTTCGATAATTCTTTGTAAGACCAACTGAGGATTTGTTTTCAGAAAAATAACATAAGGATTTGCCAGTCGGTATTTTTTAACTATTTTCAAAAAATGTTTTGCTTCGGATATTTTCAAAGGATAGGGGTCTAAAATAAAGCGATCGCATTTTTTTTGTAATTGTCTTGAAATTTCATTTTCAACTAATTTATTGATAACTGGCGATGGCTGGGGAATACCTTTTTGATATCTGTCACTTGCGGCTTTGCGGCTTAAAATGTATTCGCGCACCAAATTTCCTGTTTCAATATGGGTAAGGTTAAATTTTTTAGCCAAAAATTTTGCCTGGGTTCCTTTGCCAGAACCCGGAATTCCCAAAATGCATAGAGTGACTTTTCTTGTTTTAAGATTTATTTTTTGTAAAGCGCTCATAATAATATAATTAAACTATGCATCCGTCCATAATATATTGCATTTTCATCGTGAACAGATATTCAATCATAATAAATCAAATATCAAAAATGAGAAATCCCATCTTCATTCAATCTCTTGCAATATCCTAATTATAGGAATTTGCAAGTAGATTTCATTTCGCTGGGCAGGCAAAATGACCCCGAACATCCCG
>VMGK01000023.1 GCA_007376535.1 Candidatus Berkelbacteria bacterium Licking1014_7
TTGTTACTTTGCCTTCTTGAGATAAGATGCAATAGCCTCATTTACCCAAGCGCCTAGAGTTTTGCCATCTTTAAGAGCCTGGATTCTAGCCTGCTTAAAAAGTTCTCGGTCTAAGTTTCTTATGGTGGTTTTCTCAGTCATCTTGCCTCCTTGCTTTCGGCTTCTAGGAGTTCTAGTTGTAGTTGCATCTCCATCATTAGATGCTCCAGCTAAAGTTACTATTGGTATTATGGCTAGAACTAGTGTAACTACCGTAGCTATCAGAATTTTCCATAGGTGCTTCAATTTCTTACCCTCCTATACTTTTTATAGTTCTACGGTGGGTAATGCAATCGGTGCCGCGGGCTTACTCGGTATTGCTGATACTGTTAACAGGTTTGTTCTAAATGGTGCCGACCTAGGAATGGGTGGAACGATTACAAACTCAAGTTTCGCTGGGGCAAGTCTAGTTATCAAATCCGGCAACGTCGGCATCGGGACGACGGCGCCGACAGCCCAACTTCATTTAGTCAAAGCGGATTCGTCTGCTCTTACCGATATTCTGGTTAATCCTACGGTAAAAACAAGCGGTAACTTGCTGGATTTGCAGGTGGGGGGAATAAGTCAGTTTTCAGTGAACAATGCCGGAAGCATTCACTTCGCAAAAGGTTCGGTGATTGACTGGGATAGTACCGCGAGGACTTATGCCGGGCGGATAGAAGGGGTTGACACAACACCAGGCGTCAGTGGACCTAATGAGGGATTGGATCTCGTTTTTTCAACGAAGTGGACAGGGAATAGTGCACTCGTTGAAAAACTGCGCATCAACAATGTAGGACATGTATCAATTGGTTCCACTGCGAGCAATGTCTACAATAGTGTTTTCTCTATTGCGGGACCAGCCCAGTACACTGGGGGGCAGGTATTCAACCCGTGGGGTACTGGAGGAGCACAGGTACGCGGTCTTGCTGGTCTCTACACTGATAATTCGGATGCAGGCACAAGGGCTACCGCAGTCGCATGGTCAATTGCCCAACCAACATTTGGCTCCACTAATGCCGTCACCATCACCGACGCGGCGACACTGTATATCGCCAATGCTCCAGTAGCAGGAACTAATATAACATTAACTCGTTCTCACGCATTGTGGGTAGCCGCTGGGGACTCAATTTTTGCAGGCAACGTCGGCATCGGGACGACGAGCCCCGGCGGCAAGTTAGAGGTCTCTGGCCAGTACTACTCAACTAAGTATACAGCTACAACCACTATGGACTGGGCAAATGGAAATGTGCCCGCTACAGCAAAGTGGCCCGGAGGGGTAGCGCCGGTGTTGACTTCCACTGCCAGCGCTGTTGATATATTCACCTTTGCCAGCGATGGCACAAACTTGCTTAATCTCGGATTTGCGGCGGATGTGAAATAAGAGGATGGGGAGACCAAATATCTTCGCGGCGTTTTTAGATAAAATTAAGGCGTTTTTCCTCCCGATTGCGCGCCGAAGGCCCAAAAACTCGGCAAGTCGGGAGGTTTTACCCCTACCAACTCGGGATATGGAATATGGGGTTGGAAAGTAGGTTCAAGTTGATTTTATTCTGAGTGCGTGGTACAATCTTAGTAGGAGGTGAAATTTATGGGGAAATCTATAGAAGAGTTGGTGTTTGTTGTAGAAGAAGCCCCTGAGGGAGGGTATACTGCAAAGGCCCTGGGAGTCAGTATTGTCACCGAAGGGGATGATTTAGAGGAATTACGGAATCAGATAGTTGACGCTGTTCAGTGTCACTTTCCTCAAGAGTCTAATCGTCCCCGTATCATTAGATTGCACATGGTTAAAGATGAGGTGTTTGCTCCATGAAGCTGCCACGCGATATTAGTGGGACAGAATTAGCAAAGGCTCTTGCGCGATATGGATATCAGGTCACGCGACAAACAGGCAGTCATCTTCGCCTGACAACTCAATCTGGCGGCGAACATCATATTACAATACCTGTACATTCATCACTTCGGCTTGGAACCCTGAATGCTATTCTTGTTGAAGTTGCTCAACATCTGAAGCAAGACAAGTCTGACCTGATTAGAGAGATGTGGGGTTAATCCCTTAAAGGGGACAAAATGACGTCCCTTCCCGATATTGGGGAAGTAGCTTACACGATAACCCAAGGCCCTTTTGCCGAAGTTGCTGCTTTAATTGATAATGACCTTCATGAGTTTTTGAAAGATGATGTTTATCCCTAAATCCTTTTAGATTGGGGATATTTCGTTGTGTGTCTTTGACAGAAGAGGAACATTCGTGGTATAATCTTAGCAGGAGGCGAAGAAAATGCGAGAAGTAGTAATTTATCTAGGAGAGGATGAGTATTGGGTCGCAGAGGTGCCGAGTCTTCCCGGGTGTATCAGTCAGGGTAAGACTAAGGAAGAAGTCATTCGGAATGTTAAAGAGGCTATTTCCTGTTACACTCACGCTTTGGAGGCGGATAGTCTTCCTGTGCCAGAAGAGCGTTTTGAGGTAATGGTGCTAGCTGTATGAGTAAATTGCCTGTAGTCTCCGGTAAGGAGTGCATAAAGGCATTATGCAAGGCAGGATTTTATTTCAAGCGCCAAGAAGGCAGCCACATTACCTTGCGTAGAGATGAGCCTTTCGCGCAGGTAGTCGTCCCTGAATAGGCTGTCACAAAACTCCCTCTCCCCACAGGGGAGAGGGTAGGGGTGAGGGGGTTAATGAAACGAAGCAATATAGAAAGATGCAGAAAGCTGCGGGAGAACCAGACAGATGCCGAACGCAAGCTTTGGCAGGTATTACGCAGTCGCCAGCTATCCGGAGTAAAATTCAGGAGGCAATTTCCAATAGGCAGGTATATATTAGACTTTTATTCCCCGAAACACAGACTTGGCATTGAGGCTGACGGCGGGCAGCACTATGAAAATAAAGGGAAAAGTGAAGATGGATTAAGGACAAGAGAATTGGCCATGTATGGGGTGAAGATAGTAAGATTTAGCGATTTGGATATACTGAATAATATCGACGGGGTTTATGAAGCGATTCAGGGGGTTATAGAGAATAAGGATAGTGGTTCCCCCTCACCCTGCCCCTCTCCCCATAGGGGAGAGGGAGTTAATTATAGAGGTCAAAATTCTCCTCCTCCCCATATAAAAGGGGCTAAAAACAGGCCTTTTTGGGGAAATCATGGAAAGTCTCCGACGAGAAAATGGCAGGAGGTAGAAAATGGATGCTGTTTTAAATTCTCCGACGGGAAAATAGTTTCGTGACAGCCTAGTCCCTGAACATAAGGAGCTTGATCGTGGCACACTGCGAGCCATCATTCGTCAAACAGGATTGTCTGTGGATGAGTTTATTGAATTGTTAGCGGGATAAGAGTGAGACCAAAAATCCTCTCAGTGCTTTTAAGCAGAATTAAGGATATTTTCCTCCCGATTATGCGGAAGAAGCGCAAAATTTCGGGAACTCGGGAGGTTTTGACCCAACCAACGCGGGAGGTAAAAGTTGTTTCTGACTTCTCCGCCCCTGAAATTTCCCAATGCCCATATTGCGCAAGCAAGGAAATTATAAAGCGCGGAAAAAGGAAGAAAAAACTTGAAGTCCGGCAGAGGTATTACTGCAACTCCTGCAAACGTTCATTTGTGCCGCAGACAGTCAAGGGCAAACAATACCCGCTAAAGATGATTTTGGACGGCCTGTGTTACTACAACATCGGGCATTCATTTGAAGAATCTTCCCGGCTTTTGAAGGAGGAATATGGAGTCAAGATTGATGACTCTACTCTGTCGGATTGGGTAAAGGAATTCGCTCCGCTGTGCAGGTATGAACGGTTGAGGCCTTATGCGTTAAAATTATACAGCCCTAATCAGATGATACAAACCACGCATCTCTATCATAGGCAGGTATATGATTTTTCGGTGCATAGAGGAAAATTAGCGCTTGTCCTTCAGGAACACCAGCATTCTAAATTTGAGAATTTAAGGGAATACTTAGAGGCGATACAGTCCGAATGCCCGCATCAATTTTTTAAGGACGGGGCCAGGATGTCAGAACAGAAGGTTGACTTCAGCATGGAAAAAGTGATATTGAGGAATAAGAATAATTTCGCAAACCGTGTAGCCGGCCTGGCCCTGCAGGCGGTCTCGGATAATAAGATGAGGCACAAAGCGCTTCAGAAATTTATGCTCTGCAATGATTCGGTAACCGTTGCGGTGGAGGTGCCTGTATATATGGATGATATGGACCTCGCGCATATGCAGGAGGAGTTAAATTTTAAAATCCCTCTTAAAATAGATAAGGTTTTAACCGGGCACATTGATATTTTACAGGTGAGAAACGGCGCGGTGCATATCCTTGACTATAAGCCCAACGCCGCTAAAGGAAAAGAGGCGGATACCGTAAACCAGCTTACTCTCTATGCCCTGGCTTTATCAAGACTGACCGGTTTAAGGGTTTATGATTTTAAATGCGCATGGTTTGACGAAAACGACTATTTTGAGTTTTTCCCTTTACATATCGTATATAAATTAAGGGATAGGGCCAGAAGAGACGACCCGGCGCAGGCAAAGATGTTTGAGGCGATAGGAGAATAGTATGTCAATATTTGAAAAAGCGCCGTATAGAAAATCAGCTTTCAGGGTCAAAAAGCCGATCCGCAGCTTCCGCGATTTGGAGGTTTATCAGCGTGCATCGCAGTGCGCTACAGAGATATTGACTAAGGTTATCCCCATGCTGGATGAAGGTAAATCCCCGATACGGGACAAAATGGTGGAGGTAGCCCTGCGGATTCCTGAGGCCATCGCCGAGGCGCATTCGCGCAGGTTTGAGGCAAAGGATGAATTTAATATATTGGAAACAGCCCTTGAGTGCTGCAATAAGGCAGTCGTGTATCTGGAGCAGGCAAGGGATATATATTTGCGGGATACTGAAGGCACAGCGCTTTGCGAGGATTTGATAAAGCGCTATATTTTGCTAAGGCGCAAGACGTTCAATCTTTTAAAGGCGTGGCAAAAGTTCGGCGGCTATTCAAGGGCAGACAGAGTCAAAATTGGTGTCGTTTCTGGTGCCAGAAACGACACCAATTTTGAAACTGGCACCAGAAACGACACCAATTTTCCTGATAGTCAAAGTTAACAAGGAGGCGCTACCCATGAAACACAAACTCATCATCATCTGCATCATATTAGCTGTCTTTACCATCACCCCTGCCAACGCCGTCGTCAAAACCCCCAACCTCGCCGGCGGCTGGCGCTTTGAGGGCAATGCCAATGACTTCTCGGGCAACGGCAACAATGGCACGGTCACCGGAGCTGTCCTTGCCACGGGTAAGTTTGGGCAGTGTTATAGTTTTAATAGCGCTAGTTATATACTTTGTGGTTCTGGTTCTACCCTTGCGATTACAACAGAATTAACTCTTTCCGCCTGGATTTATATCAATGCGACCGGAAACCATTTTACTATTTTGAATCGTGGAAATTATTCTTCTGGAGATGGCTATCTTTTTTACAAATTTAATACTGAAAAATTAGCCTTTTACTCAAGCGGGGCTTTTAGTTGGGCCCAATCTACAGGAACTGTTGGTTCGCTGGGATGGCATCATGTTGCTGTAACATTTAGCAGCGCTGATTCAAAAACACTGCGGTTCTATATAGATGGCGTGGCATCAGGAACTGCTACAAGCGCAAGCGACCTTTCTTCTTATGCGGGAAATTTTGAGATAGGGGCAGATGAAGCCTATTACCTGTTCAACGGCTCCATAGACGAGGTGCGTGTCTACAACCGCGCGCTGAACGCCGCGGAGATCGGGCGGTTGTATGGGCAGTATAAACCAAAATATCAGGTCAGTAATTTGAACAAAGGGCTGGTGGGGAAGTGGGCGTTAGACAGCACTCACCGCAAATCTTCCACTGTTTTTACCGACTCAACGCCATATTCAAACAACGGCACCTCCGCCAACACCCCCTCCTTCACCACCGACCGCCACGGGCAGAGCAACAAGGCGATGAGTTTTAACGGGACGACGGATTATGTGAGTGGATCTGATAATTCTTCGTTTAATTTTACTTCAAGTTTTACAATTGGAGCATGGATTAAAGCATCAAATGTTACTGGTTATAAAGATATTTTTAATAAGAACTCTGGTTCTAATGGAATTGAGTTTTATATAAGCGGAAGTACACTTAAAGCATGGGTAATGGGCACTACCTTTACGGGTGGCGGAACGATTCAGACGGATACTTGGACGCATGTGACACTGAGCTATACTGTTAATTTGGGTACAGGTGCAAAGTTTTATGTCAACGGAATACAGGTAGGATCGTCGGAAGGTACCCCGGCAACATATAGTAACCCAGCCGTAAACTTTCGCATCGGAGTTTATCAAGATGCCGCACAACAATTTTTCAACGGCTCCATCTCCGATGTCCGTATATACAACCGAGCCCTAACGGCAACTGAAATTATGCAGTTGTATAATTCTTACTAACAAAAAGATTTAAGAATCAAGGGATTAAAAATCAATATTTTAACCTGAATAAACTTTATATTTTAGTAAAATATTGACAAACTTTATAAAGTTTGATAAAATGAATTTATGACTTATTCTCAAAAACTACAACTAATTTTACAGCTCAGTGGTCTAACGCAGGAAAAACTGGCTGCAAAAATCGTCGTTTCTTTTGCTACATTAAATAGCTGGTTGAACAAACGTTCGGAGCCCCGAGCAAAAGCGCAAGAAAAAATAGATGATTTATATCGGGAATATTCTGGTGAAAAAACGATCCCAAAGAATATTTTAAAGGCAAAAAAAACGCAAATTCTTCAAAAATCTAAAAAATATCCAAACATTATTAATACTATAATGTCAATACCTGATATTTATCAAGAATTTCAACTGGCGCTCACCTATCACTCCAATAGCATCGAAGGCAGCATGCTTACCAGGGTTGAAACCGCGCACATCTTGTTTGATAATGCGTTATTTCCTAATCGATCGTTGATTGAACACCTTGAAGCTAAAAATCATCAAACTGCTCTGCGTTTTTTATTTGATTATCTAGCACTCAAACATCCCCTTGATGAAAAGTTAATTCTCAAATTGCACGGAATTTTGTTAAATGGCATCAACTCTGAAGCCGGATTTTACCGTCGAGCCGAGGCAAGAATTGTTGGATCAAATATTCCGACTGCCAACTATGTTAAAATTCCATATTTAATGGGTAAATTATCAAAAAGAATTGCCAACAATAACAAAGATATTGTTGCAAAATCTACTAAAATTCACAGCGAATTTGAAAAGATTCACCCATTTAGCGATGGCAATGGTCGTATAGGTAGATTGTTACTCGTGGCAATGCTACTAAAACAAAATCTGCCGCCGGCGATTATCAGGCAAGAAGACAAGCCCAAATATCTGCGGTATCTTAATATTTCTCAAACAAAAGACGATTTTTCTTTGTGGGGGGAATTTTTGTGCGATTCGATTTTGCTGGGGTTTGACATTTTAGAAAGAAAAATTTAGGTGGAATAACTTGGGGACGCTCCCTAAACGAAGCAGGCGGACGGAAAAGCGGACAGCGGAAAAGGGGACGGTTCTCTTTTAACCTGAATTTTAGGCTTTTTCATAATAAAACTCCACCTTGAAGGTGGAATAAGTACGATAAATCTCGGCACGAGGCGTGTATGAATAATACCCATAAGCCGAGTGCGGAGATAAGGAGGGCTTGACAAGCAGAGAGAGAGAGTTAGAATGGAAATAAGCAGTAAACTCCGTTAGAAAGGGCGGTGCTTTCTAAACGAGGTAAAAAGATGCGGAAAAATTAAAAGTTAAAATAATTTTTTGCGGGAAGACCGCGAAAAGAAAGAAGACAAAGATGAGTATTGAAGCAGGTTCTAAAACACCAGAAGGGGCTCAAGATTGGAAAGCACCAGAGGCAGGAAGTAAACCCGATCAAAACAAAGAGGAAGAGGAAAATCGTTTGGATAGTCTTAACCAAGCAGAGCAAGTGGCTAGAAAAGAAATGAGATACGAAAAAGATCCAGGTTATCGTTTTTTTAAGGATTATGAAGAATTGGGAGCAAAAATAATTAGGGCATTCCCCAAATCATGGGGTGGTCTAAAAGTAACCCAAGAAGATCTAATGGAACAAAATTATTCCGTAGATCAAATAGACGAGGCGCATCAAGCGGTCGATGAGTTTACTAAAAATCGAGCCCGAGATAATCTCACAAAAAGCATTTTAGGATTAATAAAAGGAGATTTACACGAAATAAAAGAATCATTATCTTTGGGAGATTTATCAAGCGCCAATAAAGTCATGAATCGTTTAAAGATGGAATTAACTCACTATCGTGATGCTATGGATTTACTGTCACGAAACTATTCGTTAGATAACAGAGAAAAATAATTAATAAAAAGAAAAGGGGACGCGCTGAAAAAAAGGGGGATATTCTATGTTATGTTAAGTGGATAACTTTGTTGCCTTATTATGTATTGAAAAATGTCCTCTCAACTTTCAAGAACTTTCAAGACCCGATCTTAAATACCCGACCTTGTGACTAGGAATTTAACAAAATTCTTAAACTGTATCTGCCTATTTTTTTAGTCCACCGAAGCGAAGAACGGGTCGTCAAGTCCGGGTCTTGAGTTGTTGATTGTTTTTATCCAATTTTATCCAATTTTTTTCATCCACCAACTTGCTAAAATTTCCTGCAAGTCGCCGTCTAAGATTTTTTCAAGGCGCGACCAGTTTCTACCAATGCGGTGGTCGGTTAAGCGGTCTTGGGGAAAATTATAGGTTTTAATTTTGTCAGAGCGGTCGCCTGAACCGATCATAGATAACCGCGCCTGTCCCAGTTCAGCGGCTTTTTTTTCTTGTTCTAAATTAAAAAGCCGGCTGCGCAATTCTGACAGTGCTTTGGCGCGATTTTTGATTTGCGACCGTTCATCTTGGCAGGTGACAATCAGTCCCGTTGGCAAATGGGTAATGCGTACCGCCGAGTCGGTAGTATTTACTCCTTGTCCGCCGTGTCCCTGAGCGTGAAAAACATCCACGCGCAAGTCCTTTTGATTGATGTCAAAATCCTTTTCTGGCACTTCTGGCAAAATTACCACTGAAACCGCCGAAGTATGAAGCCGACCTGATTTTTCAGTCGTTGGCACTCTTTGAACGCGATGCACTCCGCCTTCGGCTAACATCCAGCCGTAAGCGCCGGCGCCGGCAATTTTACAAATTATTTCTTTTATTCCTCCGAGAGTAGATTTATTTTCTCGCAAAATTTCAATCTGCCAGCCACGCATTCCACAAAATTTTTGGTACATTCGAAATAAATCCGCGGCAAAAAGTTCTGCTTCGTCTCCGCCTGTGCCAGCGCGAATTTCTAAAAAACAATTACGGGTTAAATTCGGGTTTTCTAAAATATACCTTTCTAAAAGGTTTTTTAATTCTTCGTTAGCCAGATGGCGCATCGGCGCGTCTTTTTCCGTTTCCAGAATTTTTTTTGTTTCGGTGATTTGTTTTGTGATGTTTGACATTTGGATTTATTTTTTGTATTATAATCCCATTAACCCTTTTTTTCAAGGAAATTAATTTTTTAGTTATGTCAAAAACAAAAAAAACAAAAAAACAAAACCAGAAAACGCCGATAAAGCAAGTTAAAAAATCAGCAAAAACCGCAACCAAAATTCCTCAAATCAAAATCCCTTTTTATTTTGACGCAAAAATTGAATGCGCCTGCGGCGAAAAATATACGGTTGGCTCAACTGTCAGACAAACTCGTGTGGAAATATGCAGCGCCTGCCACCCCTATTTTACCGGCACCAAACGATTCGTGGATACGGCTGGGCAAGTAGATAAGTTTAAGGCCAAATTGGCAAGAGTTGAAGTACTTAGAAAACAACGAATTGCCTCTAAAAAAACCAAGGAAAAATAATTAAAGATGAATGGATATAAAAGAATCTAAATCACAAATTTTTAAAATGCCGACTTTGGAAGAACTTTTTAGAGCCGGGGCGCATTTTGGACATTCCAAGCAAAAAGCCCACACCAAAGCCAACAAATTCGTCTGGGGCGTTCAAAAGGGGGTAAATATTATTAATCTTGAAAAAACGCAAAAATATTTGAAAAAAGCGTTGGAATATATTCAAGTCCAGATTGACACCGGCAATAATTTTTTGATTGTCGCGACAAAAAAACATTTTTCCAGCGCCGTGGCTGATTTTGCCAAAAATATGAATATGCCGTTTGTTAATCATAAATGGTTGGGCGGAACTCTTACCAATTTTGACACCATTAAAAAAAGTATCAAAAAATTTGTTAATTTAGAAAAAACGCGCGAGTCGGAAAAATTCCAAAGTTTGTCCAAAAAAGAGCGAGCGAAGTTTGAAAAGGACTTAGCCAAAATGCGCCGGAATTTTGATGGCATTAGAAATTTAAATAGTTTGCCTCAAAATTTATTTGTGATTGACGCGCGCGAGGAGCAGACCGCGCTTAAAGAAGCGAAAATGCTGGGTATTCCAGTGATAGCCATTACGGATACAAATTATAATCCCGAGAAAATCGATTTTCCCATTCCGGCAAATGACGATGTTTTGGCAAGCGTGCAAATAATATTAGACGCCATAAAAGAAAATATTAAAGATAAAAAGCAAGATGATGCATCAAAATCTAAAACTGATTCAAAAAATTAGACACACCACAGGTGCCGGGTTTGCCGATATTCGCGATGCCTTAGAAGAAGCTGGTGGCGACGAGAAAAAAACCTGGGAAATTTTGTGCAAAAAGGGCGCATCAAAAGCGGAAAAGAAAAAAGGGCGCGCGTTGAAAGCCGGATTGATTGATTCATACATTCATTTAGGTAAAGTTGGTGTTTTAATTGAACTTCAGACCGAGACGGATTTTGTGGCGAAAAATGAAAAAGCGCGCGTTCTGGCACATAATCTTTGTTTACAAATTGCATCTTTAAACCCGAAAGATATCAACGAATTATTAGCGCAATTTTTTGTTAAAGACGAATCGCAGACAGTTAAAGATTTACTCAATCACACGATTGCCACGGTCGGGGAAAATATTGAGATTATTCGCTTTACCCGTTATAGTTTGGAAAACTAATTTACAAATCTCAAAATCCAAAATTCAAATCTCAAAACATAATTATATCAAATATCAAAAATGATAAATCAAAATGCCTGCCCGTCAAAGTGTCATGCCAAAGGCAGATCCGCCTCTGGCGGAAAATCTATTTGCAGTAATTTTTAATTCTTCGTTTTTATTACAAGAGGGATTTTACGCAGCCCCGCCCTTTCAGAAGAAAGAGCGAGGCGCAGTAAAATCCCATTACATTAAGCGTAAAAAAGAATGCCAGCAGGATTCTTTATTTCTTATTTATAATTTTTAAAATGCTTACAAAAATTTTAGAAAATGCCACCATTAGAATGGAGCAAGTGGTAGATATTTTCAAGAAAGAAATAGCCAAATTGAGAACTTCGCGCGCCAGCGCCGCCATGGTGGAAGATATTTTAGTGGAACATTATGGCTCCCGTCAACCCTTAAAAACTATCGCAACTGTGACTGCTCCGCAGGCAAATTTAATCCAAATTATGCCCTGGGATAAAAGCGCGATTTCAAATATTGAGATAGCGTTGGGAAAGACCGAATTAGGCGGCCGCCCGCAAAGCGACGGAAATATGATCAGGATGATTATATTACCGATGACTGGCGAGAGACGGGAGCAATTGATTAAAATTTTGCGCAGTCAGGCAGAACAAGCGCGCGTGACGCTCCGTCAAGCGCGCGAAGAGGCGTGGCGCGAGATTCAAGACAAAGAAAAAACTGGCGACTTGACTGAAGACGATAAATATCAGGGCAAAAAAGAACTCGATAAATTAACGCGTAAGTTTTATCAGCAAGTAGACGAAACAGTCAGGAGTAAGGAGGGGGAGATTGGCGGATGAATTTTCATTTGAAATTTTATAACTTTTATGCTCATCACCACTATTATTGTTTTTATTCTAATTTTGGGCTTGCTAATTTTTACTCATGAAGTCGGGCACTTTTGGGTAGCGCGATTGGTTGGGATAAAAGTTGAGGAATTTGCTTTTGGTTTTCCGCCGCGGCTTTGGAGTCGGGTAAAAAACGGCACTCGTTACGCGATAAATTTATTGCCTCTGGGCGGTTATGTAAAACTTTTGGGTGAAGAGCGGGAAAGTAAAAATCCCGCCAGTTATTCGCAGAAAAAACCCGGGCAACGGCTGTTGGTGGCAGTGGCAGGTGTTTTTATGAATTTAGTTTTGACATGGATTCTGCTTGCGATGGGATTTTTGGTGGGAATGACGCCGTTAGTATCTGACATTGAAAATATGGGCGGGACCCAAGAGAAAATAATGGTGATCAGTGTTTTAGAAGCCGGTGGCGCGGCAGAGCGACAAGGAGTGAAGCCGCTCAGCCAAATCGTCAGAGCAAAATTTTTAGGGCAAACTTTGATTTTTCAATCAGTGGGCGAAGTGACTGATTTTACTCGCAGTCACAAAGGGCAAGCCATAGAATTAGAATTAAAAAATCTGTCCACGGGCGAGGTATATATTAAAAATATTGAACTTGATGATGATGATACGCCGCTGGGCGCCGGAATTACTGCTACCGGAAAAGTCAAAATGGGATTTTTGGACGCTGTTAAGTGGGCGTCAATTGAGTTGTATAAGGTTTTAGTTGCGCTCGTGGTTTTTATCGGATCGTTTTTTAAAATGTTATTTACCGAAGGCAAGGTGGCAGGCGAGGGCGTGGGTCCGGTGGGATTGTTTGTGATTACTTCGCAGGCGGTAAAACTTGGTTTTGCTTTTGTGTTGCAACTTACAGCGTTGATTTCTATCAATTTGGCGATTATCAACATTTTGCCATTTCCCGCGCTGGACGGCGGACGGGCGCTTTTCATTTTACTTGAAGCGGGGTTGGGCAGAAAAATTGTCAAAGAACAGGTAGAAAATATCATTCATTCCATCGGCTTTATTTTGCTTTTGGCGCTAATTGTCCTTATCACTTATCGGGATATTGTAAGGTTTTTTTAGAATAAATTTTTTTCTGTCATTACGACTTAGGCAAAATGTAAATCTCAAATCTCAAAATTAAAATCTCAAAATGCCTGCCCGCCAAAATGAAATCTATTGGCAAAAGAGGAATAATCACCT
>VMGK01000041.1 GCA_007376535.1 Candidatus Berkelbacteria bacterium Licking1014_7
GGAACGCTCGGGCGGGCAAAAAGGAAGGGGGCTGGGGGGAAGGAATTTTTGCCCGCCCTCGCTTTCGCCGCTTCTTTTTTCGCCGCCGCAATTTTTCGTGCCAACAAAGTTGGCGCGCCGCTTCCTCGTTTTAATACCAAATTGTTTTTGTTCTGTGATATGGTTTGTCATCAGGTGCTTTAATTTGTCCTTTAAACCAAAATATCCCGTCGACTTTAGCGGCATTAGCTTGCGAAAATTTTTCTCTCAAAATTTTTGTAGCAAATTCTATCGCCCAAATTGTATTTGCTCGGATTTCTATTTCCTCATCACTACCGCTTGAAATTTCAATCTTATTGTCAATCTTACTCGCAAGCTCATTTGTATATTCCAATACTCCAAATTTTCTAAGTAATTGAGGGACTTTGTAATCGGCAAAGGCGGTTAGTTCATTATAACCTTTCAGTGGGATAGAGATAAGCCCAAATTTCGAAAGGTCAAACAAATGAGCTGGGACAAGTTGTGCTCGTTTATAAAATTTAACTTCTTGGCCGTGATAATTAGTAATGTCATTAAAAACTTTTGGGAAATCTTTTGCTAACAGTTCAACAATTTTTACCGCCTCGCCACCCGCTTTTTCAACAACATTTTTAAAAACACCTTCATATTTTTCCAAAAGATTTTTTCCTAATTCACGCAGTAAGTCAAGTCGTTCTTGAAAAAGCGGAATTTCGACATTGCCTTTTAAAATTTTTGCTAAATCATCTTCCGATAAATCTTTTAAATATTTTGGGTCGAGCAAATTAAAACCATTTTCAATCGCCTTTTTTACAGCGCGCAACATACCAGAACTTCCGTCATAAAAATTTCCGTTTATCTGAATTGTCCATTTCGGCTCTCCCCAATAGCAAAAATTTATAGAGTTATAAACAAAAGCTAAAGCTATTTGTTCTTCTTCTGTTGCTGTTCCCGGCAAAATTGTTTCCGGCCCAAATTCTGAATCCTCAAACTCTTTACTGTTAACACCTCTCGAAAAGTCTAAAATAGCCTGCTCGTTTATGCGAACAAATTTTGAATTTTCTACGACAGTTTTTGTAGAATTTAATACAGAAATCATAAACTAAATAATCTTTAATTCACTTAGCCATTCAAGCCAAACTGGTTCTAACCCGGGATTTTTTATCCATTCATCTTCAGAGATTCCGCCCGCTAAATAATTTTTTGTTTTTTTGGCGAGAATTCCAATTTGATTTTTATCGTACCAATTCGCTTGCTTCGTCTCATCATCACTTCTTTTTATTTCGCCATTTGTGCTAATTTTATAAATTTTCCAATAATGCCAATTTCCGCCTTCTCGTCTACAAAGATTATCTTTTCGCCCTTCAATTAAAAATTCTATACTATTTGCTTCTAATCCAACCTCTTCCTTCAATTCACGCTTAGCCGCTACCTCAAATGAGGTATCTTTATCAACATGTCCTGCTGGAGGTGCAAACCCGAATGGCGGCTTTTTCCTCTCAATTAGCAAGAGTTCATCATTTCGCCACACAAGCATTCCCACACTTTTGTTGTCGCATAATTTTGGCATAATTTATTTCAGTCTTTTAACAAGTTCCTCTGGCGAGGAGATTATTTCTCTAAATAAAACATGGCGACATAATTCTTCGTCGCTCGTCAGCGCATAAATTGGTTTCCCGGTCGCTACCGCATAACCAATTTCCAAAGTTGTACTATTCCCAGCGTAGCCGTCTTTGTTAAAAACAAAAACCACATCAGCCATTTGTATTTTGTAAAAATGATCGTGGGTTAATCCAAGAGCGACAAATTTTTTGTAATCGTCTGATAATTTTGCCCATTCGTCTTGACCGGAATGTAAATAAGGCTCAAAGACAATAACGCCGAGCTCTTTCAGTTTTTTGCCAAATTCTCGCATTTCCGGTTTAAAGCGGCGACTGCCGCAAAGTACTACTGTTTTCATAATGTTTATTTTATCAATTCATCAGCCGAAACGCCAAGAGCTTCAGCTAACTTTTGAATTGTTGCAAGTGTAGGATTTCTTTTTCCGTTTTCAACCCCGCTAATATAAGCTCTGTGAACTTCTAATTTGCGAGAAATTGCGCCTTGCGACAATTTTTTAGCGGTTCTTATTCGTTTTAAGTTTTTGCCAAGTTTTATTGATATTTCAGCCATATAGTTATTCCCATTATATCTTTTGTTGCATTATTAGGCAATGTTGTATTATAATGATACATATGAATAAAGGGAGTAAATCTGTTGTGTGCGCACGGGTGGGCGGGGCAAACACAACTCCATTTCTGGTTCTGGCGGCGCATTTCGCAAAGCGAAATACGAAAAATTGCGGCGGCGAAAAAAGAAGCGGCGAAAGCGAGGGCGGGCAAAAATTCCTTCCCCCCAGCCCCCTTCCTTTTTGCCCGCCCGAGCGTTCCAAAAACTATGATTAAATATTTTATTTATTGCAGAAAATCAAGTGAAGACGAAGAAAGGCAAATTTTATCCATTGAGGCCCAGCTCACGGAATTGAGAGAGTTTGCCAAACAAAACAATCTTTTTGTGGTCAAAGAATTTTACGAAAGCAAAACCGCCAAAGAGCCGGGCCGAGAAGTTTTTAATTTCATGATGTCCGAGATTGAAAAAGGTCATGCTTCGGGAATTTTAGCGTGGAATCCTGATAGATTAGCCAGAAATTCAATTGACGGCGGACGGATTATTTATCTTGTGGATACTGGGAAAATCACCTCGCTAAAATTCCCGACTTTTTGGTTTGAACCAACCCCTCAAGGCAAATTTATGCTTTCTGTGGCTTTCGGACAAGCGAAATACTACACCGACAATTTGAGAGAAAACATTTTGCGGGGGATTAGGCAGAAAATCAGACGAGGCGAACTTTCGGCAAAAGCCCCGCTCGGATATTTCAACGAGCCGAGATTGCGCACGATTGAACCCGACAAAAAAACTTTTAACAAAGTGAAAGAAGTTTTAAGGGCTTTTGCCACCGGCGAATACACTTTAACGAAAATTCAAAGCAAAATGTTTTCTCTCGGCTTGGTTGGCAGAGAAGGAAAACTATTACATCTTTCAACGATTCAAGGAATTTTGAAAAATCCTTTTTACTACGGACATTTTCTTTACCGCGGGGAACTTCATCAAGGTAGCCATAAGCCAATGATTTCAAAGAAACTTTTTGACCGAATACAAGAAGCGTTGATTTCAAACGGCAAGCCCCGCAAAAAGCGAGGACCAAAAAACTTTCAATTTCTCAATTTTGCGGTTTGCGGCGAATGCGGATATTCCATAACGGCTGAACGGCACATCAAGAAAAGCGGACTAAAATTTGTTTATTATCGTTGCACCCACAAAAGCAAAACGCAAAATTGTTCGCAAACCCACTTTTTGCGAGAAGAAATTTTAACCGAGCAAGTAAAAGAGAATTGTCAAAAAGTTTCTTTGCCTGACGATTGGCGGGAAAAATATCTTGAAAGAGTAAACATTTGGGAAAAAGAAAACAGCCAATCGTCAAACCTTTTCGCTCAAAATCTTAAAATAAAACTTTCCGCCATTAAAACAAAAATAGACCGCTTAATGGACGGCTATCTTGAAGGCAGTTTTGAACTTGTAGAATTTCAAGAAAAGAAAAACAAACTAATGGCGGAAAAGAAAGATATTGAGGAAAAATTATCGGATTTTGAGCGAAAAGGAAATCATTGGCTCGAACTCACTAGAAACTGGATTTTAGAGGCCAACCAAGCCAAAAATCTCATTTTGTCTGAAAATTTTTCGGAAATGAAAAATTTTCTCAAAACCATCGGCTCGAACCGCCGCCTTGCGGCGGGAAAATTGGCGATTGATTTCAAAAATCCGTGGAATTATCTTGCCGAAATGCCCGCCGAAGCGAGGGGCGAAGCC
>VMGK01000024.1 GCA_007376535.1 Candidatus Berkelbacteria bacterium Licking1014_7
TTTATCCTCCCAACTAAGTTATTTTTTCTTTATCTTAGTGGAAAGAATGTGACATTTCTATTTTGCAATTAATGTGACATTACTATATTGCGCTGACAATGCTAAATAATTTCTTGACAAATCAATTAATTGTGTCTAAAATGCAAAGTAATACTCGCTCATTAACAACAAAGACGTAGAACGTCTCAAGGAGGTGAAGATATCATGTCTGAAAAAGTTTATTTGCGATCCTGTATTTATTACAGCGAGGAAAGATGCATAGGTTGTGAGGACTGGCTAAGAGGCGAGACCGTTTCTGACGCTTATCAGCATTTGCATTATTATTGTAGCAAAGACACTGTAAACTCGCGGCGGGCGAGGGAAATAGCACCAAATAGCTGCTGGGACTGTCAAGACAGGGTATCACCAAAAAAGGCTGAACCGAAACAGCACGTCGAAAAACTGTGGGTTGATTTTGTGTGCCAAGGCACGGTCAGGGATTATGCCCGTATTATTGACGATCTTAACAAGGCGCTAAGAAGTTTCTCTTCCTCTTTTGAAGAATTGACTGGCAAGGCTGGCAGAATCGCTAAATCAAGCGGCCGGGGAAGCGCGATGAAGATTGGCGACGATAAATACTACCATGGTAATGTAACTTTGGAATTCGTTTATCGTTCTGAACATCCTCTGCCAAGATTGTTTAAGGATGTTGTTTCGCCCCGATTGTTTGAAGACTGCCTCAACCCAATCTTAAACTCAAGCAACTGCGCTATTATTGATAATCTATATCCTGGTGATTATTACAATTATCTCTTTCGAGGCGATGGCAAGAGCGTTGAAGAAGAAACTGCCGCAGTGCTTGAAAGACTAAAAGAGATGCGCCCTGATATTCCGGAAGATTTTGTAAAAGGTATTCTTTGTGCCAGACCCGAGGGAGCCCCGTAGAAAAATACAACATTGTTCGTAAGCCACAAGCGGTATAGAGCAGGACATTATTTTGCCCCTGCTCTTTTTTTAGTTAAGACCGGGTCTTGAAGTCTTCACTTGAAGTCTTCAATTGAAGTCCTTGAAGACCGGGTCTTGAAGTCTTCAAAAAATCGCTTTACAACGGTTCAACCTTGACTTAGACGGTTTTTTTGATAGAATTTAATCATTGCAAAAAAGGAGGTGTTCCTTGACAAAAAGAACCCGCCTACCCCTTGAGATAAAAGATAGAATATGCTTATCGGTATTATATCGGGTGCCGGACGCGGCTATCGCCAGAATTTTGAGAGTGAGCCCTATCACCGTCAGAAAATACCGGATAAAAATTTTGGAGAATGAGCAACAAGAGAGAATTTCTCCCAATGAATCATTAAGACGGATTATTCGTGGCTGGGCAAAGAATAAAGGTAGTGGTAAGGAAACAGCAGATTTTCTTTACGAGGCATTTATTGCGCCGTTTCTTGGGGGGATTTGCGAAGAATTGCGTCCAATCGCGTCTTTTTTCGCTTATCCGCAGAATCCCACCGAATGGCTGTGCGAGATGATTTTTGGCAGGGTGGATTTGGACCAATTAGTTACCCAATGGTTTGAAGAAGAAATATTAAAAGACGAATACCGACCGACCGCAATCAGAGAAAGAATAAAAAGCAGAATCAGAGCAGGCGAAATTCTGCCTGATTGGCAAGCTAGAGCGGATGCCATCAATGCAGTATGGGATCAGCTGTTGCCGCGCGAGGCAGAAGTTTTGCGTGCTTATTGCGGGTCGGGTGCCGAGCGGATCAGAAAAGATCAAGAAGTTGCCGATATGTTGGGAGTATCAACATCTCGAACTAATTCTATTAAACATACTGCCTGCTGTAAGATGCAGGAAATAATGCGTACGCAACAAGGATCTCTGACGTGGGCGAATATAGCATTCTTTAAACAACAAGTAGAGCAGCGCTTAAAAGAGCAAGAGAAAAGATTACTTCAAACAGAAAGCGAGCTGGCGGATTTGAGGAGGCGGCTGGATACTATTGCGGCAATAGCCAGTAACAGTATGGCGCCTGACCAGTTGCCCCCTGATTCGCCTGATAATTCAGAAATTCCGATTACAGACATTTGTTTTACAGTCAGAACCCACGGTTGCTTGGTCAAAACGGGAATCAAAACTCTCGGCGATTTGGCAAATTGCACTGAAGCAGATTTGTTGAGTATTCGCAATTTTGGTCAGAAATGTTTGGATGAAATCAAAGCAAAACTCGCTACCTTTGGATTAAAGCTGGCGGGGTAAGAAGAAGATCGTTTTGTTGACATTGACGAAGAAGATATCGTATAAAATAACTTGATAATTCATTGAATTGCGATTTAGTGAGCCGCTCATAACGAGCGGCTTTTTGATAACCCAAAAATTAGCAATTACAAACCTCCGGGATTTTTTGCAAAAAAAAAACGAAAAGGGGACGCGTCCCTTTTTCAGATTTGACTACCGAAAAGACGAAAGGCGAAAACCGATTTCGTAATTCAAGGTGTATATAAAAAAAAGGGGACGCTATGTCCCCGGGACGGTCATTTCCTTCCAACCACAAGTTTATTTTCTATTCTGCTAATCAGATTGATATCGCCGGGTTGGCTGGATATCTTTGCAGTAGATTTAGTCGTGTCGATATTATCATAGTATAAGTATTCTATTTTAGTTTCTGTCGGCAAAAGATACCAATCTAAGAAGTCCGGCTGTCCGGAGACCGTGATGGATTCAGTGTTTTCGAGCGGTATCTTACCACAGACGATAGGAAAACTAATCCAGGAATCATGGACCGTATTATCCGTTGCTATTAGAAAACGGTTTTCTTTTTTCGCCCAGTCCTTGACTTCGGTTAATGAATAAAAGGTTCTCTTTGGAAATTCATAACTCAAGCGAGATAGGGGATAGAGTGTTCCGCCGAAGTTTTCGTTGACGGCTCCGGCAAACGTGAAGATAACCATACCATAGCCATCAGTAGTCGGAATAGTCCGGACAGGACACTTGTTGTCTGCATTAACCAACATAAATGTTTTTGGCTCGCCAAAGCTGCTGTCTTTTTCAAAAACAGTCGCTCGCATCCAATCAAGATTTGCTAATTCTTCAAGTTCCTGGACAACCGCTCTAAATGTTACATCGCTATCAAACATGTCCGTGTCTTCAACAGCAAAGAGTCTCTTTTTCCGAAGGATGTCAGTCAATTCTTCAACAGAGAAACATTTGATTTCGCTGTCTTCTGGCAAGATCCCAAGTTCATCAATGAGAGTGTCTGTACTTTCTATGCCATAATCCGCTTCACGACACTGGATATAATAGAAAGAACGGGGAGTAGCTGATTCAATAAGTTTGTGCGGGCCATACGAGAAATAGAGTTTTTCTTTCTTGGAAACTGGATAGAGAAACATTGTCAGGTTGAACTTGCTGTAAATCCCACCTAATGGTCGCGGGTCTTCTCCGGAGTTGCTCCTCAAACTGAATTCTACTCCGTTATCAAACGCTACTGCGATTGCCGGGACCGGCGCCTTTTTCAATGCGTGACATACCTCATCAACGGTCTTTGCATCGTAGTAAATGTCTTCTTGCAGTTGTTCGTACTGTTGGTGTCGTTCTTTTGCCCGAGTTCTTGCAAACAGAAACAGTACTAGAAAAGTCAAAAATGATGCCGACAAGGCTATAATACCTACGGTTACTCTCGTTGTCTTCATTGCCTTCACCTCCGTTGTTAAGATGCGCCCCGGACGCTCCCGCGTCCTAAGGATAGTTTTATAATAAACAAAAAACGCTTTTATGTCAATGAACCCATTGCAAAACTCTTAATCGTAGCGAAATATGATCACATTTGAGCGAAAAATACGAAACGTGAGGAAGCATCCGCCAAGGCGGACGATGACTTTTGTAGCCAAATGTGGCATATTGTAGTAGATTGGAGAGATTTGCCATGGGTTCAATATACACTGCTCGTCAGCCCGTCGGGCTTTGACATTTTGTTTGCAAAATTTCCCAAAATCCTATATAATGACACTATGTATGGCGACAGAATGAAAAAAATCAACGCGCTTTTGCACAGGGAAATTGCGCTTTTTTTTCAAACACAATCCAACGAAAAAATTGACATCACCATTCACGAAGTTATTACCGCGCCAAATTTAAAATTTGCCAAAGTGTATGTAAGTAATTTTTCAGCGCCACGGCAAAAAATCAGCGCGATTGCCAGCCGTCAAATTCCTCATTTGGCTAAACATTTATCAAAAAAAGTCCCAATAAAATATCTACCCAAGATTGAATTTATTGATTACCATCAAAGCAATCAAGAAAAAATGGATCACATTTTTAAGCAAATAGAAAATGACAACTAAAGCCAAATTATACTATCTTTTTGTGGGAACGCTTTTTTCTTTTGGCGTCTGGCTGTCAATTTTGCTTTACACTAACCCAACTTATGCTGATATTTTGACCTGGTTAGCGTTTTTAGCCAGTTTTTTTCTTTGGAATGTTGGCTTTTGGGGATTTGTCATTTTTTACTTAAAAGTAAGTTTGTCAAATCACGAAGTAATTTATTCGCTCTTGTCATCAAGTTTGCGCCAAAGCGCAGAACTCAGCATTATCGCCACCACACTTCTTGGTTTATCGGCTTTACAAGTATTGGGATGGTGGGAAGCGGGCTTGGTCATTTTGGTCGTAATACTCACTGAAACATTTTTCCAAACAAAAAACTCACAACCCAATATTCAACTAACCAAAAGAAATAATGAATAATGTCGGTCATTTGCATCCACTTTCAGTTTTTTTTGATCAATCAATGGCTTTTTTTGAGGAACTGGGATTTGTGGTGGCACAAGGACAGGAACTTGAAACCGAATGGTTTAATTTTGATTTTCTCCGTGTGCCGTCTGATCATCCGTCGCGCGACCAACAAGACACTTTTTGGGTTGGCGACCATGTTTTAAGAACTCATACAACCAGTGCGCAAGGCAGAATAATGCAAAAGGTCTCACCGCCCTGCCGTTTTGTTATGCCGGGCAGAGTTTTTAGAAATGAAGCCACCGACGCCACCCACGAATCAGTCCTTCACCAACTTGATGGTTTTGCGATCGCAAAAAATATCACTATGTCGCACCTAATTGGCACCTTAGAAACATTTATAAAAAATGTCATTGATAAAAATGCGAATGTCCGTTTCCGTCCGCATCATTATCAGTTTGTTGAACCAGGCATGGATGTTGACATAAACAGAAATGGCAAATGGCTGGAAGTTATTGGTTCGGGAATGATTCATCCGGAAGTATTGAAAAATATGCGTCTCAATCCTGATAAATGGCAGGGATTTGCCTTTGGCATGGGTGTAGAACGGCTGGCAATGATAAAATATGGCATTAAAGATATTCGCAGTTTTTTAAAAAATGATATGCGATTGATTAAACAATTTTAAGATGTTATTACCCATAAACCAATTAAATCAGTTGGTAAAAGTTGTACACACTGCGCCAGAGTTGGCTGAAATTTTCGTCACACTTGGATTTGAAACAGAAAATATTTCAGGCGATATTATTGACTTGGAAGTAACCCCCAATCGCGGAGATTGCTTTTCAATACTTGGTTTGGCGCGAGAATATGGCGTAAAAACTAACCAACAAATTCACCTGCCAAAATTGGCAAAACTTCCCCAGCCGCAACAACCAAAAACAATTGATATTACTTTTGAAACGTCGGAAATTTGCCCGCGATTTAGCGCCATTATTTTAGAAAATGTGAAAATCAAACCATCTAATCAAGAAATCAAAAACAAACTAAACGACTTTGATATTGAACCAATAAATAATATCGTTGACATTACAAATTTAGTTATGCTTGAATTAGGAATGCCGCTTCACGGTTATGATTTAGATAAAATTACCCAAAGAAAAATGCGCTTTCGCTGGTCAAAAAAAGGCGAATCAATCACCACGATTGACCAAAAAACTTACTCTCTTCCAGTCAAAACAATCATTTGCCAAGATGGAGAAAAAATTATTGATTTGTCAGGAATTCAAGGCGCTGAAAATACCCAGATATCCAAAAACACTAAAAACATTTTAATTCAATCCGCGATTTTTCCAGCCAAACAAATCAGAAAAACCGCCAAATTGCTTTCAAAAACCACTCAGGCAGGTCTTAGGTATGAAAAAGGAGTTGATTATCTTGCCACCAATATCGCGCTGGAAAGAGCATTGTTTCTCATACAAAAAGAAACCGGCGCAAAACTCAAAGAATTTATTGATATTGAAAATTTTCAACCAACTAAAAGAATAATCGATTTTTCAAGCGCTAAAATTAAAAAACTAATCGGCACTGATATTAACCAAAAAATTGCCAGCAAAATTTTAGATAAACTGGGAATAAAAAAAACTTCCATTGGATTTGAAACACCTTCGTGGCGTAAGGATTTAGAATTAGAACCGGATTTAATTGAAGAAGTTATTCGCATTTATGGCTACGATAAATTGAATAAATCAATGATTGAAACACAAATTGCCACCAAGAATCTTGACATTCAAAAACAATGGAACATCATTGAAAACATTAAAAACACCCTGGCGCTCAACGGTTTTAATGAAGTCCAAAATTATAGTTTTATTTCAGAAAAAGAATTTCAGGCACAAAGGATAAAACCAAAAGAAATCATCTCTCCAGACAATCCCATCTCGCACGACAATCAATACCTGCGCCCAAATCTTTTAACTGGTATCTTAAAGACATTTAGCTTAAACCGCTGGTGCTGGAGCGAGGGTATGAATATATTTGAAATTGGAACCGTCTTCAACCCGAAAGAATCTATACATATTGCGATCGCTTCATATTCGTCTAAAATAATCCAGAGGGCTATTGGCGCGCCACCGATTTTGATTCAACCCGAACATCAACTTGCCAAATATTTTAAAATTAAAAAACCAATCTATTTTTACGAAATCCCATTAGAAAAGTTACATATTACGACTGAAAACACGCCCATAAAGACCAATCTCAGACCAATCAAAAATCCGTCATTTAACCCGCCGCTCACTCGCGATATCGCTATAATCATTGATAAAAACATTGACGCAAATACAATTCAGAAAGAAATTTTCTCAACAGACGATAAAATTATTTTGGTGGAACTTTTTGACGAATTTATAAATAATAGATTTGGGAAAGACAAAAAATCGCTGGCTTTTCACTTGGTTTTTGACGACGAAAATAAGACAATTGAAAAAAAATCAGCGGACAAAATTTTCAGTAAAATCATTTCAAAATTAGAAAAAAAATATAAAGCAAAATTAAGATAACCCATAATGGGATAAGGAAAAAATAAATATGAAAAGAATTATGTCAGCGGAGACCCCGAAATTTATCGGCAAAAAAATTACGATTTCTGGTTGGGCTGAAACTATCAGAAAACACAAAAATATAATTTTTATTGATCTGCGCGATCGCGATGGTTTAACCCAAATTATTATAGAAAATGTGAATAAAAAATCCTTTGAAGTAGCGCAAAGCGCGTCAATCGAAGATGTTTTAAAAATTGAGGGCTGGGTTGTAAGCCGACCAAAAGGGCTAGAAAACAAAAACCTGGCATCGGGAAAAATAGAACTTCACTGCGAAAAAATTGAGGTCTTAAGCAAGTCCAAAGATTTGCCTTTTGAAATTGAACAAAAAGCCAAAAAAATCAACGAGGAAACGCGATTAAAATATCGCTACCTTGACTTGCGATCCAACCGAATGAAAAATAATCTTAAAAATCGCCATCTTGTCAATCAGTTTGTCAGAAATTATTTAACCGAACAGGGATTTTGGGAAATTGAAACGCCGTTTTTAACCAAATCCACGCCCGAAGGCGCGCGCGATTTTATTGTGCCATCTCGACTCCATAAAGGAAAATTTTACGCCTTGCCTCAATCCCCGCAACAATACAAACAACTTTTAATGGTAGCGGGAATTGAAAAATATTTTCAGATTGTAAGGTGTATGCGAGACGAAGACCAAAGAGGGGACCGGCAACCTGAATTTACCCAAATTGATCTGGAAATGAGTTTTATTGAACAAAAGGATATTTTAAGTACAGTTGAAAAAATGATCATTGAATTAGTTAAAAAAAATTATCCGAATTTGAAAATAAAGAAAATTCCTTTTGAAAAATTAACTTACAATGAAGCGATGGCAAAATATAAAACTGAACGACCAGATCTGCGAAAAAATAAGCAGGACAAAAACGAAATGGCTTTTGCCTGGATAGTTGACTTTCCGGCTTTTGAGTGGAAAGAAAAAGAAAATCGCTGGGACGCGGTGCATCATCCTTTCACCATGATTAATCCGCAAGATATTAACCAATTAGAGCAAAAAGACAAATCAAAAATCAGAGCGCTTCAATATGATTTGGTCTTAAATGGATTTGAAATTGGCGGCGGCTCGATGAGAATCCATAAACCAGAACTTTTATCCAAAATTTTTGAGATTCTCGGTCATAAACCAGAAGATATCCAGAGAAAATTTAGTCATTTGCTGGAAGCGTTTTCGTTTGGTGTTCCGCCTCACGGCGGACTGGCGATTGGCTACGATCGATTGATGATGATTTTACAGCAAGAAGATAATATTCGCGAAGTCATCGCATTTCCCAAAACCGGAGATGGACAAGATCCCATGATGGTATCTCCGTCTGTCATTGACCAAGAACAACTCGACGAATTAAACCTTAAAATTAAATCATAATCAACAGTGAAATATTTACGAATTGCCCTTGGTATTTTTTTAGTGCTATCAATTTTCGCCACTCACAAAATTTTTAATTATTGGGAAATCCGTTTAAAAAAACAAATTAAAGGAGTTGAATCAGCCAATTTAAACTTGCCTAATTATCAAATAAATCCGGTGCCAATTAAAAAAAATGACGCAATCGCTCCGGAAAATTTTTGGCAGGGAGTGTTAATTGATCAAAATAGCCAAAAGATTCTTTTCGGAAAAAACGAACACAAACCGGTGTCAGTTGCCTCAATTACCAAACTTGCGACTGCGCTTACCGCGCTTGACAATTACCAATTAGATGAAATTGTGGAAATATCAACCAACGCTTCAAATATCAATGGCTCAAAGATTTTTATGTCAACTGGTGAAAAATTTACTGTGGAAAATTTATTAAACGCCCTACTAATTATGAGCGCAAATGACGCGGCGATCGCTTTATCCGAACATAAACAAACACAAGAAAAATTTATTGAAATGATGAATGAAAAATCCCGCAAAATCGGCATGAAAAATACTCGTTTTTTAGACCCATCTGGACTTAACGACGAAGGATATTCAACGGCGCGCGATATCGGAATTTTATTTTCCGAAGCGCTTAAAAATGACATAATAACAAAAATTATTGGCATGGCGGAAAAAACAATTTATAATCAAAGCGGCACAAAGTCATACAAACTTGAAAGTTCCAATCGCTTAGTCAAAGACGAAATGCGTTTTGAAGGAATTGTCGGCGGCAAGACCGGTTTTACCCCAAACGCCGGGCATAGTTTGGTTGCTGCCGCAACACGAGACAACCACACGCTCATCGCAGTGATATTGTCAACCTACTCAAACACAAAAGAAGCATCGGCAATTGCCGCGGCTGATCTATTAAACTGGGGGTTTACCAACTGGCAGTGGGAAAATATTTAATCTACTTGCCTAAATTTGAGATTACTTTGGTGGGGGCTTGACCCCGCCAGAACCGCTTCCAGCAAAAGGGACTGCGTCCTCTACTTGCTGGAGCGCGGTCTGCAAGGGTCTGCCTGCCCGGCGGAAGTGACAATTCTTGTAAAACTTATCATTTTGATTGACGATCAAAAAATGATTTCCAAAAATCAAATTCAAAATTTTTTGTCAGAAGAAAAAAAAGCCATTATTTTTTCGGGACTTAGTCGGTTACAAAAGAAAAAATACATCAAAGTAATTAAAAAAGGAAAATTTAATTATTATTCTGTCTCTAACTACGGACAAGATTATTTATATTCAACCATTGACTGGATAAAACAGAACGACAAGACCCAAAATTGGAAATTAATTTGTTTTTCAATTCCTGAAAAACAAAAAAGTTTGCGCGAGCAATTTAGAAATATGCTAATAGAAAACGGATTTTCACAAATTCAACGCGGGGTAATGTTAGGAAAAGTTTCAGATAAAATATTAAATTATTTAATAAACCATTATCACTGCGAAAAATTTACCCATATTTTTCACGAACCAACATTTGATGTAAATATTATTGCTCCCACAAACAAAACAATTGAACATTACGAAGAATTTATCGACGAGGCAAAAAATTTTCTTCGCCACAATAAAAAATTCAGGCAAGAACAAAAAAGATTTCAGGCAAAAATATTGGTCTACATTTATGCTACTGCCTTAAAATATGACAACCACAATCAAGATATTGAAAAAATCCGTCAGCAAGCCGGCGGTTTTTACCAAAAAATTAAAACTTATTGTTATCTTTAAATAAATTACCCGACTACTTATGCCCTTTAATTTTTGAAAGCGCGTCAGTGGCCGCGCCCTGACAGGCTTTTTGTTTAGAACTACCCTCCCCCTCGCCAAACAACTTTCCCTCCAAATAGACCCCCACTTTGAACATTTTATTATGGTCTGGTCCCATTTCTTCCAGCACCCGATATTCTGGCGTTTCTGCCTCAAATTCCTGCGCCCACTCTTGAAATTCTGAACGAGAGTCCTTAAATAAGTTCTGATTTAAAATTTCATCAAAACGAGGTAGTAAAAATTCTTTGATGATTTTTTTTGCCGCCTGATATCTACCATCTAAATAAATCGCTCCGATTAGCGCTTCAAAAGCATTGGCTAAAATTAAGTTCTGGGACTTTGGGGTATTTTTACGCTCGCCGCGGGACAATTTCATAAATTCCAGCATTCCAAGATCGTATGCGACTTGCGACAACATATCGCCCCTGACTAACGCAGATCTAAAATTAGTCAAATCACCCTCAGGATTATCAAAATTTTTATATAAAAATTCCGTTACAATTAATTCCAAAACCGCATCGCCCAAAAATTCGAGTCGTTCGTTGTGCCCGAGCCCGTTATTTTTCGCCTCATTAACAAAACTACGGTGAATAAAAACCGTTTCTAAAAGTTCTAAGTCCTTAAAACTATAATTGATTTTTTTCTGAAATTGTTTTAAATCCGTCATTCTTTAATTTTAATCCTGTCTTCGCTAATTTTTTTCTTCGCCGCAGGCTTCCCTTTGGGGTTGGTTTTTTTTGGCTCTATCTTAGTGTCTTGCTCAAAACGGGAACTAGAGCGGTAAATCGCGCCCAACGCGCCGTTAACAAATTTGTAAGAATTTTCTCCGCCAAACATTTTAGCGATTTCAACCGCTTCATTGATTATTACTTTTGGCGGAACCTCTTGACAATTTTCAAATTCAAATATCGCTATCCTGAGTATTGCCTTGTCAATTTTGGCAATTTGGTCAATGGGAAATTCAGGAGCGACAGATAAAATTTTTTTATCAACTTGATCCAACTCTTTAATCGTACCATTGACCAACTTTCTCAAATATTCAATATCTAAATCCTTTTTGAAAATCTCTTCGCTTCGATTTTGAATTTCTTTTAGATTTTTTCTGTCGCGAAAATCCCATTCATAAATAATCTGCATTGCCAAAGTTCTGGTCAAATGCCTATTCATAATCCGTTAAAACAAAATTACTTTTTTGATTTAATAGTAATGATTTTTTTCCCAGCGTAAAAACCGCACTCAGCGCATACTGTGTGTGACTCAATCGGCGATTTGCAGTTGGCGCAAAGCGCGCCCCAGCCACTCTGCAACCGTTGGTTGGCTGATCGTCTTGAACGCGATCTGGTCCTGGTTAAACGTTTTTTTGGTACTGCCATAGAATAAAATTAAAATTAAGAATGGAAAATTAAGAAATTAAATTACAATCCTGCCTGCGGCAGGCAGGTAAGAAATTTTTGATTTACTTGCCCCGTAAAATTGCGAAGCAATTTGTTCGGGGTTATTTCAATTCTTAATTCTTATTTCTTATTTCTTATTTGTCTATCTGCTTTTACAATCCTATCATACAACGAAACTTATAATTTTACAAGGCACATAAATAATTCTAATAATTTTTTTACCTTGCAAATATTGGCTAATCGTGGCTATTTTTTGGGCTTTTTCAATTACTTGCTGCTGACTGGCATTTTTCTCAACCTGAATTTCGCCCCTTACCTTACCGTTGATTTGCACTGGAATCGTAATTTTTTTTAGACACTCAATTTTTTGCGATCGCGGAAATTTGTCAAAATCAATCAAATTTTTTGCGCCTAATGATTGCCAAATTTCACTGGCAAGATGAGGCGCAAACGGAAATAAAATTATCAAAAAATTTTTGAGTTGTTGGTAAGTAATGGTCTTACAACTAAACACATAATTAACAAAAATCATCAGCGCGGAAATCGCGGTATTAAAGTTAAAATTTTCAATATCGCTTTCAACTTTTTGAATGGTTTTTTGCAACTGATCTTCTACCCTACCACTCGTTTTTTCTGAAATTAAATTGTCAAGCCGCGAGACCTTCTGTAAAAATCGATAAACACCCACAATGCCTTGTTTATCCCAGGTCGCTTTTTGAGTAAAAGGTCCAATAAACATTTCGTAAAGTCGCAAACTATCGGCGCCAAATTTTTCAATTAAATCATCTGGATTAATCACGTTGCCGCGCGATTTACTCATTTTTTGCCCATCGTCAGCCAAAATCGTACCAACATTTATTAATTTTTGAAATGGTTCTTTACAAGATAAAATTCCTTCATCAAACAAAACTTTGTGCCAAAAACGGGCATAAAGCAAATGAAGGACTGCGTGCTCTGCGCCGCCGACATAAAGATCAATCGGCAGCCAATGATCAAATGCTTCCTTGTCTAATTTGTATTTTTTATTTTGAGATTTGCCTGTCCCGTTTCGCGAAGCGAGTTCGGGGAGATTTGCCTGTCCCGTTTCGCGCCCGCCTGCCTCTGCGAGGCACGAGCGGGCAGGAAGCGAGTTCGGGAAGATTTGAGATTGTCGCATTAAATACGCGACATAATACCAACAACTTCCCGCCCACTGGGGCATAGTGTTGATCTCCCGTTTGGCTTGACTGCCGCATTTTGGGCAGATAACATTCACCCAGTCCTTTATTTGCGCCAATGGCGACTCGCCAGTTCCAGTTGGTTCATAATTTTTTACTTCAGGCAATTTGACTGGCAGATCTTTTTCAGGAACTGCCACCCAACCCGGATTTAGAATTTCACCTAAATTGAAAGTTCTAGTTTGGACTTTTGATTTTTGATTTTTGATTTTTGATTTTTCCGCTTGTTTTTTGCATTTTTCGCAAAAAACCAGCGGCATCGGTTCCCCCCAATATCTTTGACGAGAAAACACCCAATCGCGAAGTTTATATTGCGTAGATGATTTTGCCAGATCTTTTTTTTCCAAATCGGCAACGATTTTTTGTCCGGCTAAAACATTATCCATACCCGAGTATATACTAGAATTTAACATTATGCCGTTTTCTTCATAGCAAGCAAAACCCTGATAAAATAAATTGCTTTCCAGCATTTCCCAAAGGTTTTTGTCGTTTCTGACCAATTCTTCCATTCGCTGGCATCTTGGCATAATTTCTTTTTCTTTCCCCAGAAAATCCTCAATTATGTCGTCTTTGCCGTTTTCCCGAAAAAACATAATGTCTTGACTGCCGATTATTTCAACCCACCAATTATCTTTTAGGTATTTTGAGACAATTTCCAAAAAAAATTTTATCTGACTATTGTCTAATGTTACTCTAATATGCTCGCGACCATTACGGCTTAAACCAACCTCAAAGTTGATTGATTTTTTAGTTAATTCTTTTTTAAACCCCGATTTTACGCTGATTCCTAACACTACTGATTTTGATAAATTACTTGGTTTAACAATCTTTTTAATAGGCAAATTATATTTTTTCGCAAATTCCCAATCCCGATGATCATGGGCTGGCACTGCCATAATCGCGCCCGCGCCATAATTTGCGTCAACATAATCCGTCAGCCAAATCGGAATTTTTTTGTTATTAACCGGATTTATTGCGTAAACACCAGTAAAGACACCGGTCTTTTCTTTTTTGTAATTATCAGTTAGACACCTTTTCTCTGCCTCCTGAATATATTTTTGAACTTTAAAATTTGAAATTATCCCTTGCCATTTTTCCGGCGCAATCGCCAAATAAGTGCAGCCAAATAAAGTATCTGGGCGCGTGGTAAAGACCTCAATGAAATTTTTTTTCGGATTTTTTTCGGATTTAAGATTTCGAATTTCGAATTTAATCAATACTCCTTCACTGCGACCGATCCAATTTTTCTGCATTGTTTTAATCGCCTCAGGCCAATCAAGATCGTCTAAGTCCTCCAAGAGACGATCGGCGTATTCGGTGATTTTCAACATCCACTGGCGGATCTTTTTTTTCTCAACCAAGGTCTTACAGCGATCGCATTTGCCCTGAATCACTTCTTCGTTTGCCAGACCGGTTTGACAAAACGGACACCAATTTATTGGAACGCGCGCCTCGTACGCCAAACCGCGTTGAAATAATTTTAGAAAAATCCATTGCGTCCATTTGTAATACTGAGGGTCGGTGGTGTTGATTTCACGATCCCAATCATAAGAATACCCCAGCGACAAAAGTTGATTTTTAATCCGAACAATATTCTTTTTTGTGGTGATCGCCGGATGGATCTTGTGCTTGATAGCGTAGTTTTCCGCCGGCAAACCAAACCCGTCCCAACCCATCGGATGCATCACCTCATACCCCTTCAATCGTTGATAACGCGCCACAATATCAGTGGCAGTATAGCCGCGCGGATGCCCGACATGCAGCCCTTCACCCGAAGGATAAGGAAACATATCCAAACAATAAAACTTTTTTTTACTTGAAAAATCAGCGGTTTTAAAAACCTTTTTTTGGCTCCAGATCTTTTGCCATTTCCGCTCAATTTGTTGATGATTATATTGCTTCATACAAATTTAATTATGGATTTTTGCGAACATCAATAGTTTTTTTAACTGCCTCGCGGTATTTGCAAAAATCGCAGTCCTCAGCCGGAAGCGGCATTTTTTCACTTTCTAAGACATTTTTAATTTTCATAATAGTATTTTCTACCCAGCCATCATTGCCTTTATAAGGAATTATTTTTACATCAAATTCCAATCTGCCGTCAAACGCCGCTTTGTCTTTTTTGCCATTGGCGTAGACAAAATATCCAATATCAGAGACCTTAAAACCATTTTTGCGAAAAAGCCACTGGTAAAATTCCATCTGACGTTTGTAGCCAATTTGCCAATCAGCGTCTAAATTGACTTCCTCTTTTTTGGCGGTGGCTTTATAATCAACCACGATTAATTCCCCATCGTCCGAAATCCAAACATCGTCAATTCCGCCCGTGAGAAAAAAACCGGTCCGGGAGTGATAAAAAGTAACGCCTTTGCGCAAACTGTCGCGCCAGTCGTTTAATTTTATATGAGCCAATGGTTTGGCTTTGATGCCGTATTTTTTCATCAGGGGATGGGCGCGGCCGGCTAGACGATGGATGTCAAAGTCCTTTTTCAAAAGTTCGTCTACCGCGGTATTTAAGGTGAACGGATAGCCGGGCGGAGGAGGAATTCCCAAACGGCGATCCAAATAAAAACAACGGGGGCAATTCAAAAATAAATCCACTTTGCTTCGACTCAAACGAAACGGATTTTTCGCACCCGGCTCATAATTCCCGGTTTTTCTGGGCACTTGATAATATTTTGACATTTGTATGCTTAATAGGACTGTCGTCGAATGCGCTTTTGATGATATTTTTTCAAATATGTTATGTTGACGAGCCCTGAATTCTTTGTAGGCAAATTTTAATCATTGCAGTAGAAAAGGATATTTAGGAAGAAGTCTCATAAATAGCGCAAATATGGTATTCGACGATAGTCCCTTACCCCTTACCACGAACTGACTATTGATTTAAATAACCATCAAATTTTCTCCTTCTTTCAAAACTCAAACTATCTCGGTATTGTTTAATTATTTCCATAGAAATTCGATCAAATGGATCTTGATAATGTTTATGTTGAGGAATGTAGCGAACAATCTCTGGCATAGCCGCGCCATTTTTTCTGGCTAACTCGCAATCAATAACAAAATCATTTATTGAGCGGCTAAATTCAGATGAATTATATTGAACCAAAATAGCCGGCTTTTTTTCTGGCATTGCCCCGGGTCGCGTGGCGCCCACATTGACATAACGGGGATATTTTTCTTCTTTTTTCCTGTACACTTCAGAATCGGTCTTCGCGGTAGTAAATTGCACCCCAATTTCTTCATCGCAGCCGTCTTCCGTTGTGCACCCATTAAATTGTATCCAAAAATCAACTCCCTGATGATCTTCTCGCTCTGACGCTCTTAAAACTCTGCTAAAAATTGGCTTTTTGCCTAAAGCTCTAATTGCCATTTCCTCAGCAATTTTTCCTCTAATTTCATCTACCGAATACCACTCCAGCCACAACAGGAGGACTCGATCAAAACTTAATCTCTCTGGCTCGGTTGGTTCTACCTTAAAATCGCCCTTATTTTCTGGTTTCTCAACATTCATAAATTTTTTTTAACACTTGCAATTTTTGTCGCAGTCGCACTTTTGTTTTTTGCTTTCTTCACCGCTATCGCAACAATGCTTGCAATGATCGTCGCCGCACGAGCATTTCATCTCGTCATTAAGCGGCGCGCCGCATGCGCATTTTTTCATAATTTCTCCACTTCCCCTTTATTAGATTTCTTCCGCAATAACCTTTTCTACCTGCCGTCATTCAATCTCTTGCAGTAAAATTTTGCTTCTTGCTCCATTTTTTCCAAACGATCGTAATAATCAGTATATTCGCTTAAATGCGCCAGCGCGATTTTTCCGGTTTTTACTGGATCATCATCTGTAACATTGGTCAATGGGCTGGCTACGCCATGCTCCAACTCAACATCTAATCCGCGCCTAAATTGATCAACATCAAACTTGTCCCATTTTATACCCAACTGCTCACCGATTTTTTGCGCCTCGCCGACAGTAAAATTTTGTTTGGACATTTTTACTCTTTACTCCTTGTATTTTTGATTAATTTGGCTTTTAATTGTTGGCAATACTGCAAGGATATCCAACCCATATTAGTAAAATTTTCTCTTCCCAAAATTTGCTTATCGGCTGGACGGTTCAAATCTGCTAATAAATAATTTTCTACCCGATCTTTATGACTATTTAAATCTACATCATTCGGATACATCTCGCGCAATCCAATGAGCGCTGACAGCGCCTCTTCTAAGCCCGTTTTAATTTCCGGCATCATGTAGGGCGGGGACTGCGGATTAGGCAAATGCCTGTCAGTTACCTGCTCAAATCCTTTTATCGCCATATCGCACCACTTAATCGCTCGTCTTGTGTCGTTTTCTCCTGATTCATTTTCTCCTAATTCGCCGCTTGTTTCGTTTTCTCCTAATTCATATTCATTTTGTCGCGCATTAAATTTTTTTTCCATATTTTATATTATAAAGGATATTAAGCCGCAGGGCAAGTCCTGCACCAGACGGTGCGGGGCAAGCCCCGGCGCCTCTTGCTAAATTTCAAAAAATTAGTTAGCATAAATATATGAAAAAACAAAACCCAATCAAAAATTTAGACGAATTTATTCAAAAAATTGACGCAATGAAAAAACGGGAGAAAATGGATTTGTCGTCTAACCAGGACTTATCCATTGCGATTATGAATTTGGTTTCAATTGAAGAACATTTTTTCTTTACCGGCGCGAAGACCGGAAAGAAAAAATATTTTGACCTTTTAGAAGAAATCCGCGAAATGCGAAAAACCTTGCTAAAAAAACTGATTAAAGAAACCGAAGGAGAATTATGGTGCATTTCTAAACATCTGCTTGCCGCCTCAATGCGCTTAATGGAGGTCGGCGCCAAAGCACTTTCCATTGGCAAGAAAAAACAGGCGTATGATTTTTTTGACAAAGCGTATAATCTCTACTCGCTTTTTTGGGGAATAAATATGAATTTGATTGAGACCAAAAATATCACAAAAATTGATAATCAAGCGCTCAATCAACACGATCAAAAGAAAAAGGGACTTTTGGGAAAATTAGGCGAACTCGTCAAAAAAATAGTTAACTGCTGTATTGAATAGTATCTTCTGGAAAAAGTCAGAACCCATTTTGTCTTCCCGCCAAAGCTTTAGCGTCGGAGGGAGCAAAATCCTGACGTTGACTAACCAATTTGTTTTATGACAATAATTATGATACAATAAAATCGTAATTTACCCTGTTTAGAAATAAAATTTCTAACGGGGCTTAAATTAAGCAAAAACAATATATGCCCTCTCAATGCGAACCCCGAAGGAGAAACTTCGTTTCCCTACGGGGCAAGCAAATAAAATTCTATGAACAGATGCGAACAACTAAGACAAGAATACGAAGCAATTCAATCTCTCAAAGCAGAGTTTGATTTGGCGCATCAGGAAGCGATAAAAACAGAAAACTTGGAGAAAGCCCGTGAGCTGAAAAGCAGAATAGAATCACGCATCAGTTCTTTAAGAGAAAAGCTCTGGCCGTTTGAAGCTCTGACCAAAAAAGAACTCCAAGAGCAGTATGAATCCCAAAGAGCAATCTTTGAAAGAAGCGGAATACTGGAAAAACTCTCAACAGGCGAGATGGGCATCAAAGCCATAGACAGCAGAGAATACACTTTCCCGACAATGGAAGAAATCTTCAAGATGATGAAAGAAAACAAAGAAATCCTTAAACCCAAGACCGAGCAAGGATTTCAAAAACTGTTCATTGTGCCTTTTGGAATGAAACTTGATGATTTAATAGAAAAATACAAACAAGTTATTTTAAAACATCATCGCGAAGGTAAACTCTTTGCCACCAAAAAAGAACCGACTGATCCCGATGAACCCCTGCAACTTAATGAAGCCGATCCAATCTATGTTTGGGACAAATACCCAAACGCTGATGTGAGCGGAGAACTGGTCTATGACCCTGAGAATCTTCCAACCACCAATGAAGAACCTGACGCTGAAAAAAGAAAACAATTATCAAAAGGCAAAACCAAATCAGAAAAGATAATCCAACAGGGCGTTTGGGACATTCTCCTCGTACAAGACCTGCCCAACATCCCCAGAGAAAATCAAGGAAAAATAATCGGCGGGAGACCGCAGATAGACACGGCTGGAACCAGCATCAAACGATACATTAAACGAGGAGAGACCATTCCCAGCCCGGCAGAATATCACCAAGCCATTCAAAATGAACCAATTTACCAAAATGAAATCGGAATGACGCCCGAAGACCAAGTCATTTACGCCCTAGTCCATCTTGAACAAACCAATCAAGTAATAGATGATTATCAAGGAAACGGCAGTGT
>VMGK01000025.1 GCA_007376535.1 Candidatus Berkelbacteria bacterium Licking1014_7
GCGAAGCAAGCATCAAAGGAGCGAGGCGAGGACGAGCGAGGAGCCACGCTGGGGCGACGAGCGTGCCGAGAAGCGATTATCCAAGAAAATATAACATAAAGCCGAATTTTGCGTAGCGAAAGTTAAATTACAATTAAGAATGACGGCAGGTAGAAAAGGTTATTGCGCAGTGGGTCTAATCATTACAGATGGAGCCAGTTGGCGAGGTTTTGGGCGGCTGAGGACAAAAGATTGGTTTTTAGATCTATCAAAAACGCGATAAGAATTAGCGCGACGGAGACGGTGGTGACAAAAGCGATTTTGAGCATTTCTTTTTTGGTCTGAGAAAAAATCGGATCAGTTTGGATTTTAGCAATTTCTTGTTCTTTTTGTTTTTTGACAGGACTGCTGGGGTTGTCTGGATTGTTTGCCAGAAAATCCGCCTCTCTTTTGAGAATTTTTTCCAGAATTTCCTGCCGTGTTTTTGGTTTTATTTTAGACATGTTAAATAAATTAAAATTAAGAATGTAGTCCGTCAGCTGGCGGAGAAGAAATTAAATTACCCCGAACATCCGCCTGAGGCGGATTACGGGGCAGGCAATTAAGAAATTTTTATCTATTTACAAAAGACCTGCCCGCCATTGCTTCGCCCGCCCGCCTTTGACTGAGCCAAAGGCGATGTCGGGCGGGCAAGGCGATAGCAGGCGGGGGAATTATCACCTATTTCTGCAAGAGATTGAATGACGGCGGGAAAGAATGCCAGCAGGATTCTTTATTACAAGAGGGCGACCTGCCCGCTAATGCCTGAGCATAGCGATGGCGGGCAGGAGCCCATTACAATTAGCGTAAAAAAGAATGCCAGCAGGATTCTTTATTTCTAAATTATTAATAAGGCGTGGGCGAGAGTCGAACTCGCTCATAGAGGATTTGCAGTCCCCTGCCTTCCCACTTGGCTACCACGCCATAATCAGATTCTATCAAAAAATTTGCGCAAAATCCAGTTTTATTGTTTAATATGTTTATGATAAGTAGTGGAGTTGTGAAAAAAGTTAAAGAAATCGTTGAGAATGCTTGTAAAAATGATAAGGCGAATTTTTTTGAATACAATGTTTGGGAAAATCATATTCTACAGGTGGTACAATATGGAAAATCTTTGGCTCAAAAGATGAATGCCGATGAGGAGGTGGTTGAAATTTCAGCCCTCCTGCATGATTATGCTTCAATAATTGATCAAAAGTATCGGGAAAGTCATCATTTAATTGGCGCGCAGTTGGCAGGAAAAATTCTTAATCGGTTCCACTACCCAAAAGATAAAATCAGGCTGGTTAAACACTGTATTCTTTCTCACCGGGCAAGCCAGCAGATTAAAAGACAGACAATTGAAGCAGAAATTTTGGCTTCAGCCGATGCTATGGCGCATATTGCCAAATTGCCTGCTCTGTTTTATCTAGTGTATGGGATACAAAAGATGGATACTAAAAACGGTTTGGAATATTTGAGAGCTAAAATTAACAGGAGCGCTAAACGACTTTTACCCGAAGCGCGGGAGATGATTAAAGATCAGATTGAGGCAGTTAGGAAGGTTTTGGTATGATTTTGGAGCATTTACGATTCCGTTCAAACCTACCTTACCCCGTTAGAAATTATTATATGATTAACTAACGAGGTATCAAAGATGAGACAATTATGACAAAACAAACTTCTAACGGGGTTAACAGGATGAAAAAAACTATCCAAGACATTTTTATTTTGGCAGACGTTCAGATAAACGGCAACCGACCTTGGGATATTCAGGTTCATAATCAGAAATTGTACGCCAGAGTTTTGGCAGGGGGGATTCTGGCGTTTGGAGAATCATATATGGATGGTTGGTGGGATTGTCAAGCCATTGATCAATTAGTGGATAAAATATTAGTGGCAAAATTGGATGAAAATGAGAACACTAAGCATTTATTATGGAAGCATCTAATTTGGGATACTTTCAAGGCAAAAATAATAAATCTGCAAAGTGGATCAAGGGCGTATAAAGTCGGAAAGAAACATTATGATATCGGCAATGACCTTTATAAAAATATGTTAGACAAAAGAATAATTTATAGTTGCGGATATTGGGACCCTTCGACTGGCTCCCCTCGACTTCGCTCGGGGCAAGCAGGGCAGGAAATGACTCTTGATCAGGCGCAAGAAGCAAAATTAGATCTGATTTGTAAAAAAATTGGCTTAAAACCCGGTATGAGGGTTTTAGATATTGGCTGTGGTTGGGGCGGTTTGGCAAAATACGCGGCAGAAAATTATAAAGTAGAAGTAGTGGGAATTACGATTTCAAAAGAGCAGGTAAAATTAGCCAAGCAGTTATGCAAAGGACTTGCTATTGAGATACGATTGCAGGATTATCGGGAATTGAAAGAGAAATTTGATTGTATTATTTCTGTGGGTATGATTGAGCATGTGGGTTATAAAAATTACAGAACTTATATGGAAGTTGTCCATCGTTGCTTAAAGCCAAATGGTTTATTTTTATTGCATACTATTGGGAGTAATACTTCTGTAATATCGCAAAATCCTTGGGGTAATAAATATATTTTCGCAAATTCAATGCTTCCTTCGGCAAGGCAGATTACCCAAGCAGCAGAAGGATTATTTGTGATGGAGGACTGGCATAATTTTAGCGCTGATTATGATCAAACGTTGATGGCTTGGTATAATAATTTTACAAAAAACTGGGATAAGATTAAAAAAAATTATGACGAACGGTTTTACCGGATGTGGACGCTCTATCTTCTTGCTTGCGCCGGCAGTTTTAGAGCGAGAAAAAATCAACTGTGGCAGATTGTATTTTCTAAAAATGGTGTTTTGGGCGGATACCAATCAATTAGATAAGAAGCAAAAAGGGGGAGAGGGGACGGGGAGAGGACGGGGAGAGGGGACGGTTCACTTTTACTGGTTCATTTCCTAAATAATCGTTTCGGGGTGTAATATATTTATGCTAAGACCATCTCGCCTACTTCTTTCTCAATCGTTCTACTGGACTGGACAAAATTAAATTGAGGTCAAATTAGAGTAGATTTAGGAATCAACGGGAGTAAAAGAGAACTGTCCCCTAATTGTTGTCCCCTAATTTTTTTGATTGAATGGCGGAAAAATGTTAAGATGTGAGCGTGGAATGTAGTTTAAATGGCAGAACGTTAGCCGTTTGGCTGGTGGTGTCGGTTCAAACCCGGCCATTCCACAAATAAAGGGTATTAAACTGCTCCGCCAGTGGCGGATTCAAACATTCCATATCAATTTTTAATTTCTAATTTTCCCGCCTTCATTGCTTGATATTCCACTCGAATTATTCATTCGTGTTCCATTCAGGCAATTACGGCGGGCAGGCAATCAATTTTCAATGACACAATCATAATAAATCAAATATCAAAAATGATAAATCAAAATGCCTGCCCGTCAAAGTGAAATCTATTTTGAGAAGACCTGTCCGCCGCAATGAAATCTATTTACAAATACCTGCAATCAGGATATTGTAAGAGATTGAATGCAGGCGGGGAAATAATCATCTACTTCTCAAAGAGATTGAACGACGACGGGACATATCAAAAATTAAAAATATTTTTACATTTTAATATTTGTTTTTGCTTTTTACTCTTTGCTTTTTGATTTAATTCATTCAATTGAAAATTGAGAATTATAAGGATTCGTCCACGCGCTCCTCGCTCGTTAAAATAATTATGTCCGAACAATTACATCAATTACATCAAGAAAAAATTGACATAAGCCGTGTTGAGAAATTTCTGGAATCGGCAAATGCGGTGTTGGAAGGAGAAATGTCAGGAATTATCGTACGCGAGAGCGGCTCTCTGCGACTTTTTAATGCTGAAAGAATGCTGATATACGAAGGATACGATCCCAATCAAGAATATCTAAAGGGACTCATTTGTCAGATTGAAAACGGGGAGTTAAAAATTGTCGCGCCGTGTTTTTCTAAATTCTATAATCTCGGCGAGAAATCTGAGAATGATCAAAAATTTTACCAATTATTACAACAAGAAGGCGTGGTGGTTCATTTTCCGGAAAAAGTTGACGGTACTAACATTCGTTTTTATATCAATCCAGATACTCAAGAAATTGGCACTGCTACGCGAGGCATGATTGACGGAGGTAAAGACAAAGATGAAGAGGGTTTTGGAGACGCGGCCAACATTCACTTTGGCAGGGAGGCGTTAGCAATTGCCAAAGAACAATTTCCTCAAATTTTAGATAAAGAATTACTTGGTCGCTTTACTCCGATTTTTGAGTTGATTCACCCGGAAAATCGCATAGTTACTAATTACGGTGATAGAAAAGATTTGGTGTTGCTTGCGGTTTTTGACAAAATGCGGGGATGTCGGGAACTGACGCGAAAAGAGCTGGATTACTTTGCCAAGCAACATGGACTGAATCTCGTTGAAACACTTCAAGTTGACAGTAGCAACTGGAACGAAGCATTGCGACAACTTCATACAATGTGGCAAGGAACCGATAAAGAAGGGGCGGTGGTAACCGTTGAATTAAATAATGAGGTGTCATTTAGAGTAAAAGTGAAATCTCCAGAGTATTTAGAACTAATGCGGGTAATGAAATTCTGCACACTCAATCGAACAGAGGAATTGGCTGATAACTGGGGTACGGCAACTTGGGAAACTTTTAGAGAAAAACTTCACGAACAACATCCGGATTTGCCAGAGGAAGTGATGATGGGTTATGAAATACATTTTCAGATATATAAAAGATATTTGAATTTTGTACACCATAGGACGGAGGAGATTATTGAGGGCTATGATCAGTTTGTTCAGGAAAATGCGGAAAAAATTGTGGCACAAAAGGACTTTGCTCTTATGATTCAAAATCGTGCGGATAAATCATTTTTCTTTTTGTTAAGAAAGTTAGGTCGAGAAAAGATTGATGAAGCAAAGCAAAGGATGATAGAACAATTAAGGAAGCAAACTCCCCTAAAGGACTTTATCTCCACACCTTTTTAATACCCCACCGCGAGCAGTCGGGGTTACACCAGAAACTATAATCCTTTGGGTGGGATCTCATACTCCGTTCAAAGGTGTGGGGATTTATTGAATCAGAAGCATAAATATTCCTTATCGCAAAAATTATTCCGGAAGAAGTCTAATGTCTTGGAGCGAGAGACGGGAATTGAACCCGCTACCTTCTCCTTGGCAAGGAGACGTTCTACCGATGAACTACTCTCGCATAAAACAATTATAGCCACTATACGATACCCGCAAGATCAATTTTCAATTTTCAATTTTTCCCGCAGAGCGGGATCCCGCTTTGGCAGGACAATTTTCCAAATGATCTTTAGACCATTTTACATTCCTTGCTCTTGAAAATCAAGCGCGGATTTGCTATGATTAAAAAAGTTTGTTTGAGCAAGCAAAAAACTAAATGTCGCATTATGGAGAAATTTATTTCAATTTCGCAAATTACGCTTTCAGTCATTATAATTTTGCTGATTCTTATCCAGCAAAGAGGCACAGCGCTGGGCGGCGCTTTTGGTGGCGAAGGCAATGTCTATCGCACCCGTCGCGGTGTGGAAAAGTTGGTTTTTAGATCGACGATTATTTTAGTGATAGTATTTGTGATTTTAGCGATTGTGGATTTAGCGGTGAGTTAAAAGTCAATAGATTACACAACTTACGCAAAATATAAAAGGACTAAATTTACGCCTTTGCCTCAGTCGTGTAATTATTACGCAATAAGTTAATGAATAATATACTTAAAGGGTTTAGAAAAAAATTCCAAAAGGTATATAAAAAACTTACTAAAATCGAAAAACTGATTCTAATTTTTTGTTGTATGGCGTTGGTGGTGGGGGTGGTCGGGTTAATGGTAAATACGATTCAGGCGCAAAAAAGCGATCAGGGCATTTTTCGCGGCGGGGTTTATACCGAAGGAGTACTATTTGACAATTCCGCCTTGCTGGAAAAAAATATCATAACACTGACTAAATCCGGACTTTTACGACTTGATGAAAATCTGGCGCTTTTGCCGTCAATTGCCACTGATTGGAAAGTTGATCAGACGGGAAAAGAATATTCGTTCACCATTTCTGAAAAAGTAAATTCTCAGCAAGTGGTTGATTCGCTAAAAACATACAAAAACGATTTTTCGGGCTTGAATATTGAAGCGCGTGATAATCAGGTGATTATTAAGAGCGAAAAACCGTTAGGTTCGCTTTTGTATAATTTAACTGAGCCGATGATTGATTTTGGTCCGTACAAAATCCAGAGTCAAGATAGCGCGAAAGTGGTTTTGGTGGCAAATTCGAATTGGATATTTGGCGAGCCGTATATTTCAAAAATTGTCTTAAAATTTTATCAAAATGAGGATCGTTTGATAAACGGTTTGGCAAATGGCGAAATTCAAGGCGCTGGCAATATACTTTTTGGAGGCGAGAAATATAATCATTATTCTTTGGAATTAAACAAAAATTTGTCTTTATTTTTTAATCTGTCTTTGCCAAAATTGCAGGACATTGCTTTGCGAAAAACATTGCGCGATGGCGGTAATTATCAAAAAGGAGCGGATTTAATTTTAACGACCGTTGATCAACAGATGTATATTCAGGAGGCGGAAGCGATTCAAGCGCGCGCCGAAAAACAAAACATTAAAATCGGTTTGGAATATTTAGCGCTTGAGACCGTCAGAGATGTGATAATAAAAAATCGGGATTACGAATTATTGCTTTTTGGTTTGGAAATGGGGCGCGATCCTGACTTATATCCCTATTATCACTCGTCGCAAATTGATTATCCCGGTCAGAATTTGTCGCAAATGTTTGACTTAGGAATAGACAAAATTTTAGACGAAGCGCGCCGCGAGACAGATCCAACCAAAAGAAAAGAACAATCGCAATTAGCCCAGCAGGAAATTGATAAAAAAATCCCAAGTTTTACGGTGAAAAAATTATTGTATGATTACACGCTGTCAAAAGAAATTCAAAATGTAAAAGTTGGACGCGGGATTAACGAGGCAGATAGGTTTGGCAATGTTTGGGAATGGCAGATAAATAAATCAAAAATCAAATAGCAAGAATCAAAAATATAAATTAAAAATAGCGCAAATATGGTATCCGGCGAACAGTCCCTTTAAGCCGAAGTGGCGGAATTGGCAGACGCGCAGCGTTCAGGGCGCTGTCTCACTTTGTGAGGTGGAGGTTCAAATCCTCTCTTCGGCACAGGCGACTCCTACCTTTAGTAATAGCAAAATTTGCGGACGGTTAGTTCAGTGGTAGAATGCTCCGTTCACATCGGAGAGGTCGCAGGTTCAATTCCTGCACCGTCCACTATCAAATAAATCTAACGGGGCAAGTTGAAATTTTAGGCGGTTTTGGTATTTTGGACTAAATTTTTGACAAGATTAATTAATTTTCGTGTTTGTTTTTGCGACGATGTTTCAGCAATAATTCGCGCGATTGGCTCGGTGTTGGACGGACGAAATAAAAGCCAAGATGTCAGTTTTTCATTTTCCATAAAACCGATCCAGATGCCATCGTCTCGTCTGATTTGGCAATTTTTAGTATAAAGTTGTTTCTCAAGATTGGCATATATTTTTTTTAGATCTAAGCCCTTGACAGGAATTTTATCCTTGATAATTTCGTATTTGGGCAGTGCGTCAACAATCTCGTCAATCGTTTTATTTTCTCGGGCTAAAAGCGAAAGAATGTGGACAATGCCAGTAAATCCGTCGCGGGTAGAATTCAAACGCGGGTCCATCACTCCGCCGTTTCCCTCTCCTGCCAGAACCGCGTTTTTTTCAACCATTTTAGCATAGACATTATGTTCGCCGACCGCGGTTCTTATAATTTGAAAATTTGTATTTTGGGTGATGAATTCATTAAGCAGACTGGTGGCGTAATTTATGACGATTGCGCCAGAGGGCTTTTGTTTGAGTCGTCTTAAAACCGAAAGCGCCAGCGAGTATTCTTCGCAAATCACCCCTTTTTTTGGCGTGAGAATAATTATGCGATCGCAATCCGGATCAGTGGCAAAGCCAATGTCAAAATTTGATCCGATAATTTTTTTGTTGACAATTTGCAGATTTTCAAAATTCGGTTCTGGCATATGGGGAAATGGTTTTTTGGGGTCGTTGTTGATGATGGTATATTCGCAACCGAGACGGGTTAACAATTTTTTTGTAAAATCGCATCCGGCGCCATTGATCGTATCAACGATTACCTTAAATTTTTTTTGTTTTATTCTCGGGTCGCTAATTTTTTCTAATAAGTCCAAATGCGCCTCGTCAATATTTTTGTTTTGGGTATATTTTCCTCGTCTGGTTTTTGGGAATACCGTATATTCTTTTTGACAAAACGAAAGCAATTTGTCTAATTTTTTTTGATCAAGATAGTGTCCGGTTTTATCAAAAAATTTGAGTCCGTTGTACTCGCTGGGATTATGAGAGGCGGAAATCATAATTCCGCCGTTGGCTTTGAAGCGCGGAACATTGATATTAACCGTGGGCGTGGGTTGAATACCGGCGTCTATGACATCGCAGCCAGTTTTAATCAGGGTTTCAGCGACGATTTTTTGGATTTTGGGCGTGTGCGAGCGCGAGTCGCCTGCCAATATAAAAAGACCCTTGCCTTGAAGTTTTATATAACCGGATAAAAGGATTTTAATGGTTTTTTTGTTTAAGTCCTGTCCGACAATTCCCCTAATGCCAGAAATAGAAATAATCAAGTCCTTGGGCAGACGGGTATTTTTTGTCATAAAAAAAACATCGGTTTTTACTTTTTCGTTTTTACTTTTTAATTTTGAAATGCCGGGTCCCAGAATCGAACTGGGGACACCATCATTTTCAGTGATGTGCTCTACCACTGAGCTAACCCGGCATACTAAGCATCTATTCTTCTCTTTATGTATTTTCGTCCAAAACCCGTTTTTAACTGAATTTCTCTTTTAATACTTTGTTGTTTGGATAAACATCCTTCAAAATAGACCAGTCTCAGGGGTCTCTTGCTTTTGGTCGAGGATACTTTTTAATTGACGCGGTCGGAAAGGCGATTTTTTAACATACTGCACGAGCCAATATACAGCATTTTGTTAGCAAGTTGTAAAACATAAGTGTAAAAGTATTTCATTTTTATGTGCTCCCCGCCAAAAACTTCGTATTTAGGCGGGTCTGCCACAATGCCCATTAGGGCTTTGGGCATGATACCACTGATCTACCTCGGTTAATGTTTAATTTTATCATTTTGTCTTGAAAAAAGCAAACCGATCGGGTAGAATGAAAAATATGCCCGGGTGAATTTTACAATATGTGCCGAGGTAGCCGAATTGGTATAGGCGCATGCCCGAGGCGCATGTGGGCGAAAGCCTGTGCGGGTTCGAGTCCCGTCCTCGGCAACCAGTAAGGAAAAAATTTTAATCAAAAAGTTTATACTTTTTTTCATAATAAAGGGAATTAAACCGCATTTTCAAATATTCCATATCAATTTTTAATTTTCAATTTCTAATTTTCAATCAATTTTCAATGACACAATTTTCAGACATTCTTGTTTGTTACATTGAAACATTGTCCGCCAAAGGCGGATCAGCTTCTGGCTGATAAATTCAATGCCTGCCCGCCATAATTGCCTGAATGGAACACGAATGAACCCCACTTCGTTATTAACTACGAGGGGCAGGTAATTCGAGTGGAATATCAAGCAATGAATACAAGCTACTGCGACGCTTCGAAGCGTCGCAGTAGCAAATATTGCTATTATTGCAATGCGAACCCCGCTGTGTGTGGGGCGTAATGCCGGTAGTTTGCCAGCGTTTTTTAAAAAATGTGATATAATTAAAATATGGAAAGTGAAAAACATATTTATTGGGATGAAAAACAAGAGAAACAACAGTCATCCTCTTCATTAGAAGATGAGGCGGATTACCATAATCAACAAATTGATAGAATCATAAAGAGATACGATGGCTATATTAAAAACATCGAAGCGTCAGATGTTCCTCCTGATATTAAGGCAAAAGATATAGAAAAGGAAAAAAGAGAATGTAGCCAAAAAATTGAAAATTATTTAGATTGGCAGCATTTTAAATCTGAAAAACCAATGTTCAATACGGATTTGCCAGAGCGGTCAGACGCTGAAGTTTTGGAATATGCTCAACAAAAAATTCACCCACTTGAATTAAATAACAAATACGCAAGAGATGATGATGCTCTATGGTTGCACTCTCGTTTTTTTTCAGGATTTCGAAAAAGAGATTGTTCATATCTAAAATATGCTGAAATTAAAAACAATTGGAATATTTTGGAACATCTGCAAACCCGTGCCGGCGACCAGTATTTTACTCCTGTCATTAATGTGTTAAACCAATTACTACAAAATGTTAATAATCAGGATTACAGTACTATTTATTCAGGAGTTGGAAAAGAAACTTCTGCCTTGGGAGACAGAGAACCTATCCGAGTTTATCGAGACTCAGAAGACGGTGAGGAAAAATTTAAGGATGTTTGGAATATATCTATTGATGATTGTTTGTCGGCAGTAACTGGCATTTCAAAATGCTCAAAAAAACAATTCATCGCTTTTTGTGAAAAGGAAATGCCTTCAGTAGAATTACTTACTCAAAGAGGGTTTAATGCTTTATTAAATATTGCAAAAATATTAACCCAAGCACAAAAACTGCATTATGGGAAAGCAACTAGTTACGACATTGGGCTGGTCTTTAATGAAAACCTAAGTCGCTTTGTTGGCGACAAAAATAGTCCATGGGGATCAGAGTTATATGGCGGAGCTCAGCCGGTTGTCGAGGGCGTAATACTACCGGTATCTGTAAAAGATCCAGAACATCCGAGTGCTTATGGAGGATCACTACAAGAGTCAATGGACGAAAATACTTTTGGGCGTTTTATGTTTAACTATTACACTGGACTTTACAGTCAAATTATGTATGATCTTTTTAGTAATGGTCAAAAAGTAACAATAACACCTGCCTATGATATGTATGGAAATATTATATGGCCAGAAGTTAAATTATTAGAACATACTGACCGAAATACATCTATGTAGTATTAATATGTGGATAAATCATCGGAAAGTTCTCTTAGAATTCTTCATTCATAAAACCCGTTTGTTCGATATTCGGAATATTAAAAATTTCCGGAAATAATGTGACATCTGTTATTTTATCTAGCCCAATTAGGGGACACAATTAGGACAGTCCTCTTTTACCCTGATAATTTGCTAAATTGAAAAAGTAAATTGAAAAAAGCGACTCTTTTGTGGCTTTTTATTACAAGAGGGATTTTACGCAGCCCCGCCCTTTCAGAAGAAAGAGCGAGGCGCAGTAAAATCCCATTACAATTAGCGTAAACCTGCCCGCCAAAATGAAATCTACTTTGAGAAGACCTGCCCGCCATCGCTATCGCTCAGGCGATTAGCAGGCGGGGGAATAATCATCTATTTCTCAAAGAGATTGAATGACGGCGGGAAAGAATGTCAGCAGGATTCTTTATTTCGCTCCAAAAATTAATTTCAAACGAGATTGCCGCGCCTTCGGCTCGCCTGCCCACCTCTGGATGGAACCATATTTTAATAAAAAGAATAAGAGCAAATTTTTCATTATTATAGTATCACTCATTATTATAGTACTGCTGTCATATTGTCACTATCATACTGAGTAGTATGATAGTGGAAAAAAAAGATAGGATGAATTTTTTGTCTAAGTTTGTTTAATATAAAGGGTATTAAACCGCCGACTTACGCTCAGGATGCCCTGTCTTCGACTCCGAGGTCGCTCAGACTCGAGGAGAGCCTGCCGAATGGGCAATTTACCCGCCTTCATTGCTTGATATTCCACTCGAATTACCTGCCCCTCGTAGTTAATAACGAAGTGGGGTTCATTCGTGTTCCATTCAGGCAATTATGGCGGG
>VMGK01000026.1 GCA_007376535.1 Candidatus Berkelbacteria bacterium Licking1014_7
TTATCCTCCCAACTAAGTTATTTTTTCTTTATCTTAGTGGAAAGAATGTGACATTTCTATTTTGCAATTAATGTGACATTACTATATTGCGCTGACACAGAAAAAATATAGAATGCAAAAAAGGATTACCGCTCCCAAGGTAATCCTCAATAAACAAAAAAAAACACCACTGCGACGCTTCGAAGCGTCGCAGTGGCAGTGGTGGAAATGGCACAATGGCACATTCGGCGTCAGCGTCAAATAATCATCAAATAATCATTTGTTATTTGATATTTCCGCCTTGGGCGGATTAGTACTCTTTCCGACCATCAACCGCCTGGCTCAGGGTCTCTTCGTCCGCGTATTCTAAATCGCCGCCCACCGGCAATCCCCGCGCAATCCGAGTAATTTTAGGCAATTTTGAGATTTGCCTGCCCCGTATTGCTCCGCCATCTGGCGGAAGCTTGCGGGGAGATTTGAGATTTGAGATTGATTTAGCAATATACATTGCTGTCGCTTCGCCTTCAAGCGATGGATTAGTCGCCAAAATCAATTCTTTCATATCAGTATCTTCTTTTATCCGTTCTAATAGTTGATCTATCCTTAAATTCTCCGGTCCCACGCCGTCAATCGGCGAAATCACTCCGCCCAACACAAAATACAATCCGTTGTATTCGGTTTTCTCCATTGCCACAATGTCAAGCGGCGCGCTTACCACCATTATTTTTGTCCGATCGCGCCTGGCGCTTTGGCAAATTTTGCATTTTTTCTCTTCGCTGATATTAAAACATTCATCGCAAAATCGCAGATTTTTTTTCAAATCCAAAACCGCCCGCCCCAAATCCGCCACATCGTCAACTGATTTACTGAGTAAATAGAAAACTAAGCGCGAGGCGCTTTTTGGTCCAATCCCCGGCAGTTTGGAAAACTCGCTGATTAGGTTATTAACAGATTCTGGAAGCATAATCACTCTTTCGGAGTAATTTCTAATTCCTAATTTCTAATTTCTAAACAAATCCAAATGATTAAAATTCAAAATCCAAAACAAGGCGATTTGAAAAGATGTTTTTAACATTTAACAATTTAACAATTGAGTTTTGAATTTGTTTAGGATTTAGGATTTAGGATTTCCCTGCCACAGGCGGGGCTGGTCTTTCCCAACTCACAAATTTACACACGGGAAATTTGTCGCAGCCAAAAAACATTTTACCTTTTTTACTCCTTCTTTCCACCACTTCTCCCTCTTGACAATCCGGACATTTCATACCGATTTTTGACACCACATTTTTCGTGAACCTACAATCCGGATAACCCGGGCAAGCCAAAAACTTGCCGAATTTCCCGCTTTTGACCACCAAACCCTGGCCGCATTGCGGGCAGGGCTCGCCCTCCCCTTCCACTTTCACCTGCTGATTTTGCACTTCTGCCTCCTTCATTTTTAATTTTTTTTCAAAGGGAAAATAAAAATCCCCTAAAACCTTTTGCCATTTTTCCTTGCCCTCGGCAATTTTATCCAGATTTTCCTCCATCTGCGCGGTAAAACCATAATCCACAACTTCGCTAAAATTTTCAACCAACATCTTGGTAACCACCCTGGCGATATCAGTCGGTATAAAGTATCGATTTTGAAAAACCGCGTAATCCCGTCGCAAAATCGTGTCAATAATCGTAGCGTAAGTTGACGGTCTGCCAATCCCCATCTCTTCTAATTTCTTAATTAGTGATGCTTGATTAAAACGGATAGGCGGCTGGGTGAAATGCTGAGTTGGATCTAATTTTTCTAATGTTAATGTATCGCCTTTTTTAACTTCTGGCAAATCGTTTTCAGTCAATTTCATCGGATAAATTTTAGTAAATCCATCAAATTTTATTGTTTGCCCGTTGGCTTCAAAATCGTATTTTCCGGCTGTAATAGCGACTTTTTGTGTATCCAGAATCGCTGGCTTAACTTGGCTTGCCACTGCCCGGCGCCAAATTAAATCGTAAAGTTTGGCATGACCATCAGTAAATTTTTTATTTTTGCTTTCTAATTTTTGATTTTTAAAATAAGTCGGTCTAATCGCTTCATGCGCTTCCTGCGCGCCTTTGGTTTTGGTCTTAAATCCGCGCGGTTTTTCAGGCAAATAATCCTTGCCAATCTCCTCGCCAATATACTTTCTAATACTATTTATCGCCAGCCAACTCATATTAACATTATCAGTGCGCATATAGGTAATTTTTCCGGCTTCGTATAAATCCTGCGCCTGTCTCATCACCTGCTTGGCGCTCATTCTGAGTTTATACCCGGCGTCTTGTTGCAGGGTTGAAGTGGTGTAAGGCGGCATTGAGTATTTTTCTTTCCCCTCTTGTATGAGATCTTTTACAATATACTGAGCGTTTTTTAAATCGCGAATAATTTCCCGGCTGCCTGACTCGTTTTTAATCTCCAACTTGTCAATTTTTTTCCCCTGTTTGGCAACTAATTTGGCTGGCAGTTTTTCATTTTTCAAATTTAGCAAATGCGCCCAAATTTCCCAATACTCGTCTGGCTGGAAATTTTCAATCTCAATTTCGCGCTCAACAATCAGCCGCACTGCCACTGATTGCACCCGACCAGCAGACAAGCCCTTCATCACCTTTTTCCACAAAAACGGCGAGAGTTTATAACCCACCAACCGATCCAAAATGCGGCGCGCCTGCTGAGCGTTGACCAAATCCATATTGATTTGACCGGGATTTTTAATCGCGTCCAACACCGCTGTTTTAGTAATTTCATTAAAAACAATCCGATATACTTTTTGCGAATATTTTTTGTCTCCGTTGGTCGCTTTTAGAATGTGCCACGAGATCGCCTCGCCTTCCCGATCCAAATCAGTTGCCAGATAGATTTTTTCCGCCGCGGCAAAATCCCGCTTAAAAGACGCGATATTTTTCCTTCTGCCCGGGGTAATGACATATTTTGGCTTAAAACCATTCTCGGTCTCAACTCCCAACTCCTTTTTCGGCAAATCGCGAACATGTCCAAAGCAGGCGGAAATTTTATAATCGCTTCCTAAAAAATTTTGCAAAGTCCGACTTTTCGCCGGCGACTCTACGACTAAAATGTTCATAATAATCAAATTATTTGCGATTTTCTTAACCCGTTATAACAAATTTTCCGTCTATTCGCCTTTTTACTATACCTTTAATCACCATCATCATCAAGAGGGTGTTTAATTTCTCAATTACAATCTGAGTGGCGCGGCAAATTTCATCTGACGACTTTTCGCCATTTTCCAGCGCCTGACAAATTTTACTTTCTTCTGCGGACAAATTTTCTCTCATTTTTTTCTGCGCCAAATCGGTCTCCAACCCCAATTCTTTCAAAATATCTTCGGCGCTTCGCGCCACCACTGCGCCGAGCGACAAAAGCATATTCGCGCCTTTGCCGGAAAAATTAAAAATATTGTGCGGCGCTGCCAAAACACTGCGATTATAATCCAACGCCAAAAAAGCGGTAATGAGTGTGCCGGATCGCGCCGCGGCTTCAACCACCAAAGTTGCCTGCGAAAGCCCGGCAATAATCCGATTGCGTTTGGGAAATAAAAACGGCAGAGCGTCAGTGCCGCTCTTTTCTTCGGAAAAAATCGCTCCGCCTTTCTCCAAAATCTGACAAGCCAATCGTTCGTGAGAAGCCGGATAAACCCTGTCTAATCCGCAGGCAATCACTGCCCAAGTGATAAGATTGGCGTCCAGCGCGGCGCGATGGCTGATCGAATCAATTCCCAAAGCCAAACCAGACACAATCACCAAATCCGCGCCAGCCAAACCGCCGATTAAATCCCCGGCTGCCTGTTTGCCGTAAGCAGTATATTTTCTTGAGCCAACCACAGACAATGCCGTATATTTTTTGAAACGCAATTCGCCTTTGTAGAAAAGGGTTGGGGGCGCGTCAGGAATTTCTTTAAGTAAATACGGATAGTTTTGATCGCTGATTCTTACTTGTCTAATTGGATAGTCGCTCCATTGTTTTTGTCGCATTGTTTTTATTCTAATTTATTTCATGATAAAATGAAAATATAGAAGAGGCAGGGCGAAAAATTAAAATTACTTCTGCTCTTGACAAACACCAATAATTTTGCTATAATTGAGTTCTCTTTTTGGGGTTTTTGATTTTGGGATTTTTGATTTGGGCAAAACTAATCGGGAGTGTGCTGGTGGCGAGATAGAAAGGGCTTTCCCCCTCCTTGGCTCTTTCGCTCTCCATCAGCACTCTCCTTACTAGGGACTATCAACAAATGCGCTTTTGTTGATAGTCCCTTTTAGTCGCCAGTACCTACCCTATTAAATTTTAAGGGGATCAGGTCTTAAAAACTGGAGGGACGAAGGGGAAACCCCGCATCTTTATGGTGCGGGGTTTTTGGTTGGGCTAAAAAACTTTGAATCATTGCGCGCCCTCCGCCAACTGGCGGAAGGACGCGGTAATCTGGACTGTCTACCTTCGGCAGTCGGGCTTCGGGCTATCACTAACTCGCAGGAAAAACAAAAAAACCCTTAGCCCTGAAAAACAGGTTAAGGGTCATAGAAAACAAGTTAAGGATTTATATCTAATAGACTTCTTTCGGAATAATTTTTCGTAGCGAAACATATTAGAAATTCAAGACACAAATCTCAAATCTCCCTGCCCCGTAAAATTTCTTAATTGTAATTTAAATTCTTAATTCTACATTCTTAATTCTTAATTAACCTAAGAATGACGGCAGGTAGAAAAGGTTATTGCGGAAGAAGTCCAATACATTGTCATTGCGAGGGTGTCAGCCCGAAGCAATCTGGTTAAGAGCCAGATTCTCTAGATGTAATTTGGGTAATTTGGCGAACAGCTTCTCTGTCAGCCCTTATCTGTTCTACAACATCTCGCTGAAATAACATTTGCGTCCGTTCAATTGCCTGAACTGCCATTAACAAAGAATCGTAAAAATTGCTTAATACCCTATCCCCGCCAAAATGTCCCAGAATTTCATCAATTTCATCCAGATTCCGATTAATCATTCTAGTGGTAACCATCCAATCCTTTTCTTCATCTGAATGTGGACGTTCAGTATTCGCCGCTATAACGATAATCCACTGTTTATCTCGTAGCAAATATCCCCAAATGTGCGTCTCATGTTTTCGGGAATCATCAAAGGAGAAATCCTGATAACCAAAGATTCCTGGCTGTTCATATTCGGCGGCTGAATAATCTATAGAAACTTGTTGTTGTTCTTGCTGTTTAATCTTTAAGAGTTCCAACAATGTTATTCTATTAGCATATCCGGGAAGATTGATACAATGAATCCCTGCTAAGGTTTGATAGGGAATTCTTGTTCCATATACTGCGGAGTGTTTATCAACCAATCTCACCCATTGTTCCAGCAATCTTTTATAATTGCCTCGTTGTAAAGGTTCAGTTCTTAACAAGAATGGTTGGGGAGCTGGCATCTTTCCTACCTCCGTTCTTCTTTAAGAGATAGTATTAATTTAAGACCAATCTAAAATTTTTGTCAAGCCGGTGTGTCATAAAAAACCTTGACAAACATTTTTTTCCATATTTTCCATACATAAAAATCTTTAATTACAAAATCCAAAAACCCTAGTATATACTAGGGTGGGGTTTGTGTTTAATAAAGTTTTTAGTTAATTTTGGAAAACCAACATAACTGAAATTTTTCATTACGCTAAAAAACTTGACAAATATATTCTTTTTATATACAATCATAGTATTCTTTGACAATTTGCAGAAAGACGCCCCGCAAAAAAAACTACAACAGGAGGAAGCGAAATGATCCGAATGGCACATGACACAGAAAACGTTGTTCCGTTGCAAGCCGGAATGAGGATTTTTTTTAGTATAGAAGGAAATTCAATTCACATTCAGATCTGGTCCGAACCGTATGACCACGCCTCTCTATACTTTCACGGCACTTCCCACCCCGAAGATAAGTTTGTAATTTTCAATGCGCTCAACGACTATACTAATGCCCCGTCTCTTTGCGTATCAATCGCAGAGTTAATCGCCAGCATCAATGGGTTGTTCATTATCATACCAGAAGGTAAGTTCGAACCCAATTGCCTGTGTTTTCAATTTGCGGATACCGAGTACTTGCTTAAAAAGAAAGAAAAAGAAGAACATCCATCCATCCCCCAAACTCAGACTGGCTCTGCGCCTGCGCCCTGAATCCACCCAGTAAGTAATTTGTACTAAACAGCGATTTTTCTCTTTATCCAAAACCCTAGTATATACTAGGGTTTGTTTTTGTTAAAACCATCTATTTGACTACCACTTTGACTACCACCCGATTTTTCGGATCCAAAAATCCCGACTTTCGCCGGGATTTTTAATTTTGAATTTATAATTGTAATTTTGCCTGCCCGCTAATCGCCTGAGCAATAGCGATGGCAGGCGGGAGATTTGAGATTTAAATTTTGAGATTACTTCACCTCCACCCCCATACTCCTGGCCGTGCCTTCGATGATTTTTGACGCCGCATCCAAATTGGCGACATTCAGATCTTCCATTTTTTCTTGGGCGATTTCTTCAACTTGCTTTTTAGTGATTGAGGCGATTTTCGCGCCTCTGCCTGCCTCGCCTGAACCCTTTTCAATTTTGGCGGCTTTTTTGATCAAATATGACGCCGGCGGTGTCTTTATCTTAAAATCAAAAGTCCGGTCTTCAAAAACCGTAATTTCCACTGGCAATAAAACGCCATTTTTTTCTTTGGTGGCTTCGTTGAATTTTTGAGTAAAATCGCCAATGTTCAGCCCGTGCTGACCAAGCGCCGGACCAACTGGCGGCGCGGGATTTGCCTGCCCGCCCAAAATTTGCAATTTTATAATTGTTTTAACTTTTTTCGCCATCGTAATTAAATTAGAATTAAAAAATAAGAATGAAGAACTGAAATTAAAATTATAAAATTATTTTTAGGGTTTTTATTTAATTTTTTATTTCTTGATTATTATTTTTTATTTAAAATTTCTATACTTTTTTAACTTGCAAGAAATCCAGAGTGGTGGGAGTTTCGCGACCAAACATATTTACCAACACTTTCACTTTACCTTTTTCTTCGTCAACCTCAATCACTTTTGCTTCGGAATTTTTAAGCGCGCCGTCTATGATTTTCACCAAATCGTCAATTTTAAGTTCAATTTTATATTTTGGTTCTTTAACCCCCATCCGTTTTTTGATGCGATTAATTTCGTCGGGCGACACCGGAGTCGGACGCACGCCAAAGCCGATAAAACCAGTGACATTTGGCGTATTGCGCACCACATACCACGAATCATCAGTGACAATCATATCCACCATCACATAGCCGGGATAAATTTTCTTCTCAACGATTTTCCGTTTGCCATCCTTGATTTCTATCTGATTTTCGTTGGGCGCGATCGCGTTAAAAATTACGTCTTTCATTTCAAGCGACTCGGCTCGTTGCATAATATTTTCCGCCACCTGCTCCTCATAACCAGAATAAGTATGGATTACATACCAATTGCGCTCGCCTGATTGCTTGCCAAAACTGCGCCCCAAAAGCGGCTGAACCACTTGCTTATTTTCTCCGCTATCGTTTAATTTAACTTTTTTATTTTTATTCATCTGCGTTATTAAATTAAAATTAAGAATTAAGAAATTAAATTACCCCGAACAAATTGCTTCGCAATTTTACGGGGCAGGCAAACCAGAAATTTTTGATTTACTATTTCAATTATGCAATAATTGTTTCCCACAAATTTACAATTCCCATATCAATCAGCGCCAAAATCCCGGTACCGATAGCCGACGAAATAATTACAATAATGGTATTGTTGATTGTTTCTTTACGGGTGGGAAAAGTAATTTTTTTACTTTCAAACACTACCCCGCGCAGATAATCAATCATTGGCGCGATAAATTTTGTTTTCATATATTTCCCATAAATCTCAAAATTAAAATCTCAAAATGCCTGCCCGTCTTTGGAAACTACCAATCATTTGATTTTCAATATCCTCAAAACCGTCTGGGTTTGACGATGACCAAAAAATTTCAGGTAACCCTTGCGTTTCTTAAATTTAACACCGGTAATTTTCTTCCCCTTTTTGGTGTCCACAATTTCTGCGATAACTTTTTTCTGATGCAAAATATCGTCAAACTCAATTTTCTTTAACTCGTCTGGCAATTTCTCAACCTTGATTTCAGCGCCTTCTTTAACCAAATACTGCTTGCCGCCGGTTTTAATCACTGCGATTGTTTGAACTTTTTCTGAATTTGGCTCTGACTTTGACTCTGGCTTTTTTGAAATTTTTTGGGATGATTTTTCTACTGGTGTTTGGGTCTTTTTAACTTTTTTGGGCATTTTTATTAAATTAAAATTAAGAATTAAGTCCGTCAGCTGGCGGAAAAGAAATTAAATTACCCCGAACATCCGCCTGAGGCGGATTACAGGGCAGGCAATTAAGAAATTACTTTAACTTTTCTCTATATTACAAAACTTGTCTGTAAAAGTCAAGTTTGGCAGCAAATATCAAGACCAAAGGTTTTAACAAAAGTAACAAAAACAAAAGGGGACTCTTACTTATCCATTATCCAAATCGCTAAAGTTCAGGGTAAACCCCCACCACCTATGTATAGGTGTGGGGGTAAAAGTGAACTATCCCCTTTTGCCTGTCCCTTTTTTACAGGAAATTGGCTGAAGGAAATAGGAAAATGGTAAGGAAGAAGGAAATAAGATATAGGTTACATGAAATAGGAAAGTGGTAAAGAAAATGGAAAAAGGATATAGGAAAAAAAACGG
>VMGK01000027.1 GCA_007376535.1 Candidatus Berkelbacteria bacterium Licking1014_7
GGCTTTTTTCGTATCTAAAATCCACGCTCGCAAGGGTTGGAGCCAATTCTTTCCTGTTTGTCCAAAATCTTCCAAATCGTTCGCAAGAGAAACTTTTTGCTTTAATAGTTCCTCTTTTTTCGGCAAATAATTTTCTTTCGGAATATCCCCGTCAATGTAAGCGGAAACGAGCTTGTCCAGTTTCTCTTGCGTTTCCAAAAGTTTATTTTTCAGATTTTGGACAAACTTTTGCGACGAGTGATTATTCTCTTTTTCCCATTCATCAACTTGCCTCAACATTTTTGAAGTCCACTCGTCGCAAATGGCAACGCTTTGAAGCCGTGCCTTGATTTGCGCGGCAAGGTCTTTTTCTTGGATATATTTTTGCGAGCAAACACCTTTCTTTTTTGTGCAACGATAATAGCGATATAGTCCGCCGCACTTGCCGCGCGAAAATTGCGCCGTGATCGCCGAGCCGCATTCTCCGCAAGTCATTAGTCCGGTAAATGGAAAATCGTGGCGTTGTTTGCTTTTGCGAGGTTTGGCACGGCGCAAAAGAATTTTTTGCACGGCTTCAAAAAGCGTTGCGGAAAGAATTGGTTCAAAGCGTCCTTCGTGATATTCGCCTTTATGCTTCACTAAACCTAAATACGCTTGATTAGTGAGCATTCGCGAAATGGACGCTTTGGCAAGTAGCGTTCGGTTTTTTGTTTCCAAACCAAGTTCAGCCAAAAACTCCGCCAAACTTTTGAGCGTATGTTTTCCGGTGGCGAATTCCTCAAAAGCGCGGACAATAACTTTTGAAAGCATCGGGTGCGGTTCAATCGTTCGTGTTTTCTGATTATTCACATAGCCAAATGGCGCTTTTGTCAGCCATTCGCCACGGCGGAGTTTTTGGCGGATACCGCGATTGATATTTTCAACCAAGTTATCGGAATAATATTTTGATTGACCGAACGCCACTTGCAACATAAACAACCCTTGCTTACGCGCGAGGCGATCTGGGTGCCATGCCAAAATTCCAACGCCGTCAGATTTTTCTATCGCGTCAATCATTTCCGCAAATTTTTCTCGCCCGGGTTTCTTTGCGCTTTTCGCTTCAATAAATTCTTGCAGAATTTCCACATTTTCTCTACGCGCATATTCTCGCAATTCAAAAAGCTGTGCCTCAATAGACATTATTTGGTGGTCGTCATCTTCCGTTGATTTCCGAGCGTAGAGAAAATATTTTGGTTTGAGCATAATTTTACAAATTATTATTTTAGATACGAAAACGACAAATCCATTTCCTTTTCTTTTTGCCCGCCGTGGGATTTTATGGCTTTGCGCAAGGCGCAAAGCCCGAATGCCGAGCGGCGAAGCCGCGAGGCAATCCTTCCCCAAAACAGCGAAAGTTGCGATTGGTGGACCAGGAGGGAATTGAACCCTCTACCTGTCGCATGCGAAGCGACCGTTCTACCGATGAACTACTGGCCCCAGTTAAAGGTAACAATTAACAATTAACCAAAATCTTGCATCTATTTTGCATCTCAAAATTATTATCTCATTTTTTAGGATTTTTTTCAATAAAATTCGGTTTGCTCTTGCTTTCAAAACAAGAAAAGTTTATAGTAATAATAAAGAAAATAATAAAGAAAATAATAGTTTGCAAGACGGGGCTTGTTAAATTAAACGGAGACCAACATGGAAATTTTAGATCGGCCGCAGGACTATAAAAAACTTGATCCCACCCAAATTATTCAAAATATTTTGGAATTGCCTGATCAAATGGGCATTGTTTGGCAGGAGATGAAAAAATTTGTTTTGCCCAGTCATTATATCCAGTGCAAAAAAATCGTAATGACTGGCATGGGCGGATCGTCAATGGGCGCGGCGTTAGTTAAGACCTTAACTGATCCAACTACCAAAATGCCGATTGAAGTTGTAAGGGAATACAATTTGCCTAATTATGTTGATGAAAAGACATTGGTGATCGGAATTTCTTATTCGGGCAATACCGAGGAGACCGTATCAGCTGTCTCAGATGCTCTGAAACGGGGAGGAAAAATTATTGGCATTTCTTCCGGCGGAAAGATGGAGACGTTGAGTCGCAAACATCATTTTCCCTTTTATAAAATCAATTACGGATCTCAGCCGCGCGCCGCGCTGGGTTATTCTTACACCGCGCTTTTGGCGATTATGTCAAAACTTGGCAATATTGAAATTACAGACGAGATGATTAAAAAGACCGTCTCGCAAATGAAGTTAGCGATGAAAAAGATTAGTCCAGAGAACGAGACAGCGCAAAATCCAGCCAAACAAATGGCGCGCCAAATTTTGGGAAAAATTCCAGTGATTATCGGCGCGCAAACAATGAGCGAGGTAGCGCGCAGATATAAAGGGCAGTTTAATGAAAATTCAAAATCAACCGCTTATTTTGAAGCGCTACCTGAAATGAATCACGGCGCGTTGGCTGGCACAGTGTTTCCAGAAAAAGTTAGTGAGAAAATTTTTGTGATATTTTTATCCAGCAAATTTAATCATCCGCAAAATAAAAAGAGGATTGATATTACCGGTCAGATTTTTGAAAAAAGGCGGATTCCTTATGAAATTATTGAGCCATCGCCAGCGGCAAATCCAATGGCTGAACAAATGCTCTCTATTCATTTTGGCGATTTTGTCTCGTATTATTTAGCGCTTTTGCACAATACCGACCCAGAGGAAATTGAGATTGTTGATTTTCTAAAAGAGTCGTTAAAAAGATGAAAATAGAAAAAATTACTGGGAAAATTATTAAGGATTCAGCGGGTTTTAGAGCGATCGCAAGCGAACTAATTTTTTGCGATCGCAAATTTTTATCCACCGTTGGTCAAGGTAGATCGCGCGCCAGCGCTGAATTTATACAGGATGATCCTTGGGACGGTAAAGCAAAAATTGAAGGCATAATTTATCAGAAAATTAAAGGCAGGGATTTAGATCAAAGGCAATTGGACAAAATTCTTTTTGCGCTTTTGAAAAATAAAACCATTGGAGTTAATACTTGTTTGGCAGTGTCGCAGGTTTTCGCCAAAGCGCAAAGTTCAGAGCGCGGTCAGGAAATTTGGCAATATTTAATTGATGAATACGATTTGCCGGAAGCGAAAAAGATCCCGATTTTTTTAGGGGTTTTAATTGAAGGCGCGAGTCATAATAATTTTCACATTAAGCCCGATATCCAAGAATATCTAATAGCCAGCAGTGATTTGGAGACAATTTTTCTAGTTGATGAATTTTTATGTCAAGCGCTAAAAAACGAAAAAATTAAATATGAGCGAGGATTTGAAGGCGGACTGGCAATTGAAGCGAAAGATGAAATCGCTTTGAATATTTTCAGTCAACTCAAAAAGAGACAATTAAATTTTGTCAAATTTGGATTTGATTTTGCGGCTGAATCAAATAATAATTCTTCGCTTTTTGTCAAAAAGGTCTTGCGGCAATTTGAAAATTCGATAATGGAAGATCCTTTTTCGCCCAGCGATTTTACCCAGTGGCAAGAATTAAAAAATGATTATCCTAGTTTAGTAGTGGTGGCAGACGATCCCACTGTCTCTGATGCGAAAAAAATAAAAGCGATCGCCCCAAAAAATGTCATTAATGCGGTGATTATCAAACCAAATCAAGCTGGTACAATTTCTAAGACCTTTGAAGCGATAAAAGTCGCGCGCGCAAATAATTTACAAATAATTGTTTCTCATCGGTCGCAAGAAACAGACGACGATATTTTGGCAGACATTGCGTTCGCGGCGTCAGCCGATTATTTTAAGGCGGGCAATCCAAATCAAAAACAAAGGTTGGTAAAGTATAAAAGATTGGAGCAAATATGGAAAACAAGAAAGTAGCGCTAATAATTTTAGATGGTTTTGGAATGACGGCTGAGCAAAAAGGCAATGCGGTTTTTCAGTCAAAAACCCCTACCTTAAATTCAATTTTTAGCCAGACATCTCCCCTACTTCTGGGCGCGTCGTCTGAACAAGTTGGCTTGCCGTTTGGCGAGGTGGGTAATTCTGAAGTTGGACATTTGACACTCGGCGCCGGGCGGGTGATTGAGCAGGACTTTACACAGATAAATAATAAAATTGAAGACAAGACATTTTTTTCCAATAAAATTTTTTTAGAGGTTTTGGCGCATATCAAAAAAAACAATTCAAATCTTCATATCGTTGGTTTGCTTACCGAATCAGGAGTACACGCGCACTTGAGCCATCTTTTCGCGCTTTTGGATTTAGCCAAGCAAAACCAAATTGATAAAGTTTATTTGCATCTTTTTACCGACGGGCGCGACTCGCCGGAAAAATCAGCCAAAATTTATTTTGAAAAACTGCAGCGAAAAATTAACGAAATCGGAGTGGGAAAGATTGTCACGGTTTGCGGAAGATTTTTTGGTATGGACAGAGATAAAAATTGGGATAGGACAAAAGAGGCGTACGAACTCATCACAATGTTAAAAGGCGAAAGGGTAAATGATGTTTTTGAAGCGATCGCAAAAAATTATCAAGATAAAAGAAATGATGAAAATATTGAACCGTTTGTTTTGCCAGACGCCCAGCCATTTACTAATGGCGATGGATTAATCATTTTTAATTTTCGCTCTGATCGCGCCATCCAAATTGCCCAAGCGCTCACATCTAACGATTTTAAGGGTTTTAGTCGTAAGTTGGCAGAAAATTTTAAGGCGGTTATTTTTACAGAATATAATTATGATATTGATGCGCAAGTGGCTTTTACCTGCTTTGATCTTTTTGACAAAAATAAAAATCCGTTAAATAATTGCTTGGCAGAAGTAATTTCCGGTCGCGGGTTAAGTCAATTACACGCGGCAGAAACCGAAAAATTTGCCCATATTACTTATTTTTTTAATGGTTCTAAAAGAGAAGAATTTAAGGGCGAAGAGCGGTTGATTGTCCCATCTGCCAAAGTAAAGACCTTTGATCTAAAGCCGGAGATGTCAGCCAGCGAGTTAGCGGATAAATTTATACAACTTGTGATCGCAAAAAAACATCAATTTTTGGCATTAAATTTTGCCAATCCGGATATGGTCGGACACAGCGGCAATTTGCCAGCGACTATTCGCGCGATAGAAATAATTGATCAGCAAATAAAAAAAATTTATGAAAAATTGAAAGGCGAATATGAATTTATCATTACTTCAGACCATGGCAACGCAGATGAATTGATGATGGAAAACGGACAAATCTCCAAAGAGCATTCGGTAAATCCGGTGCCGTATTTATATTTTTCTGAAATTGATTTACAGAAAATGGTTTCAAATGAAATAAAATTGGAAGTAGCGTCAAACGATCCCAGCGGAATTTTGGCTGACATCGCTCCCACCATTCTCTCGCTGATGGGTATCACTAAGCCAGAAGAAATGACCGGAGAGAGTTTAGTTTAGAGGTTAGAGGTTAGAATTTAGAGGTTAGAGGTTTGAGGTTTGAGGTTACACGACTTATGCAAAGGCATAAATTTAGTCCTTTTATATTTTCTTGGATAATTGCTTCTCGGCACGCTCGTCGCCCCAGCACGGCTCCTCGTTCGTCCTCGCCTCGCTCGGTCGCCGCGGCGACCACCGTGCCCGCTCGGCTGTGGATGGCGCTCGAAGTCAATTATCCTACGAAAATATTTTAAGGATATAATGTGTAAGTCGTGTGTCTAATAAATTTTATGTCAAATAAAGTTGTTTTAGTAATTTTAGACGGATGGGGGGTGGGAAATGTTTGGGGCGCGAACGCGATTTCCCAAGCGCGCACCCCGACTTTTGATGAGTTGTGGAGAGATAATCCGCATAGCGCGCTTTTATCCTCGGGCAAAGCGGTCGGGCTTACGGGTAGCGAAATTGGTAATTCTGAAGTGGGACATTTGACACTCGGCGCCGGCAGAATTATTTTTCAAGATGCCAGTCGGATTAACCAGACGATTAAAAACAAAGAATTTTTTCAAAATAAAACTTTAGTTGAAGTAATCCATTATGCTAAATATCAGCGCAAATCGCTCCACATAATGGGGCTTTTGTCAGGCGCGCAGGTGCATGCCAGCATCGGGCATCTTTTTGCTTTATTGCGTTTGTGTCGGCTTAAAAATTTTTTTGATGTAAAAATTCATCTTATCACCGATGGACGCGACAGTCCGCCCCAGTCCGCGCTTTTACTTTTCGACAAACTTGAGAAACGAATTTGTCTGGAAAATGTTGGACAGGTGGTGTCAATCGCTGGCAGGTATTGGGCAATGGATCGGGATAATCATTGGCAAAGAACTAAAAAATATTTTCAGATAATTTCTCGGGAAAAAGGCAAGGTTTATCAGACAGTTCGCGAAGCGATCGCTTCAAATTATCGTCAAAGAATTACCGATGAATTTATTGAACCGTGCCATATTGTCGGGAATAATTTTGCCGAAATTATAAATCCGGCTGACGGGCTAATATTTTTTAATTTTCGCCAAGATCGAGCCAGGCAAATCAGTCGGCTCATCACCAAAAGATTGCCTTGGGTAAAATTTGTAAGTTTTGTGCCGTATCAAATGACAGAAAATAAAAATATTAAGACCTGCTTTGAAATGCCGCCAATTAAAAATTATTTGTCGCAGGTCTTATCTCAAAATGGCAAGAGCCAATTAAAAATCGCTGAGACCGAAAAATTCTCGCATATCACCTATTTTTTTAACGGAGGCAATTTAAAGCCGGAAAAAAATGAAAAAAGAATTTTGATTGATTCGTTTCCGGTGCCGACTTTTGATATGTATCCTGAAATGCGCGCCCAAGAAATCTCCAAAGAAGCGATCGCGGGCATAAAAAAGGGCTATGATTTAGTGGCGCTAAATTTTGCGAACGCGGATATGGTTGGGCATACGGGAAAAATGACAGCGATTATTAGCGCGGTTGAAACGATTGATATCCAACTCAAAAAAATTTTTGAAACAAGTCAGAAAAACGGGTATAATTTAATTATCACCGCAGATCATGGCAATGCCGAGCAAGTGGTTAATCCGCAAACTGGAGAGCCAAACACTGAGCATACTTGTTCAAAAGTGCCTTTTATCGCGGTTTTAACAAATGATAAAGAGTTGAAAATTAAGGAGGTGGATAGACCGGGTCTTAAAGACATCGCTCCCACCATTCTCTCGCTGATGGGTATCACTAAGCCAGAAGAAATGACCGGAGAGAGTTTAGTTTAGAGGTTAGAGGTTAGAGGTTAGAGGTTACACGACTTACGCACACCTTCTCTATAAAAACATTTTCGCCGGCTAATCGCTTCGACGCCATCCACAGCCGAGCGGGCACGGTGGTCGCCGCGGCGACCGAGCGAGGCGAGGACGAGCGACGAGCCCGCTGGGGCGAGGAGCGTGCCGAGAAGCGGTTAGACAAGAAAATGGAATTATGGCGTAAGTCGTGTGTCTAATAAATTTTATGTCAAATAAAGTTGTTTTAGTAATTTTAGACGGATGGGGGGTTTCGAGCGCGTGGGCAGGCAATGTGCTCAATCATTTTAACGCGCCAAATTTTTATGAATTATATCGTAATTATCCGCATTTTTCACTCAGCGTTTTTGACGATGATTTTTCTGATTTTGCTGTCAATAATCCGGCAAATTCTTACGCAATGATCGGCGCTGGCAAAAAAATTTTAGATGACGGAGACCAGATTTCAAGATTTTTTGAAGACAAAAAGAATTTGCAGAATCCAAGCATTTTAGAACATTTTGCCGGAATTCAAAATTTGCATATTTTGGGTTTTTTGGATTACAAAGGAGTAAGCGGACGGGCGGATCATATTATTAAATTTTGCCGGGTGGCAAAATCAGCCGGCGTAAAAAATATTTTTCTGCATCTCAGTGTTGATAGCGGCATTAATTACAAGGAGCATATTTTTAATCAATTTGTCGTCTTAAATCGCGAGATATTACTTTTGGAAAATGTTCAGCCAGTGTCGCTTTTTGGAGCAAAATATTTTAAAGATGAACCGCAGGTTGCCAATTTGAAAAAACTGCAAAATTTATTATTTTTGGGTAAGGGCTTGTATTTTAAGCAAAGTTTGAGCGCGGTCTTTCAAAAGTATTATGCGCAAGGATTTCAAGAAAAGGATTTTCCCGCCTCTTGTCTTAAGGTGGGAACAAAGCCGTTTGCCAGAATTTCCCCCCAAGACGCAGTGCTAAATTTGAATCTTTGCGCCCGCGAATCAAATTTGATTGACAAGACCCTGAAAGACCTTTCTCTTTTGGGCTGGGGCGTAAATAAAAAATTTCAAAATTCAATTAAAATAATCGGTCTGTTTGATTTATTTAAAGTAAAGCCCAACTCATTTTCATTGCAAAATGTTTTGGAGCAAAATAAAAAAATGGTTTTTAAGATTATACCGAATATCAGGACTTGGGAAGCGGGCTATTATTTTAATGGCGGCGCGCGCAATCCTCAATTAAACGAAAGATACGAAATCGTTCAGTTGCCATCGCTCAAAAATGATATTATGCTGGGCGCGCCAGAAATGTTTGCGCGATATAAAAAAAATTTGAAAAAAGGTTTTGATTTAACGATTGTGGATTTTATTAATCCATTGTTTTATTCAATATTTGGAGCGCCGAACGAGATTAGCGGTTCGATGTTTGAGTTTGACAAAATTTTAGGAGATTTTTTTGATTTAATTTTGTCTGAAAACAATAATTTGATTGTAACTGGCAGTTTTGGCAATGCCGAAGAAATATTTGATAAAATTACCGGCGAAAGACATACGACGAATACGCGCAATTTTGTGCCGTGTATTGTTGTTTGCGAAAACCGTGTTGGGCAAAAATCAAATTTAGCAGATGAAGGGTCAATACCTCAAATTGGCGATTTGGATTCAGTGGCAGACATCGCGCCCACGATTTTGAAAATTATGGGTTTGTCTTCGCCCACGCAAATGACTGGCAAAAGTTTGATTTGATTTTTGGATAAAACTATCGTAGTATTACGACTTACGTAATTTTCGGCTTATCAATTATCTTAAAATAATCTATCACTGCGACGCTTCGAACCGTCGCAGTGGGGGAAGAACTTTTATAGATTATTTCTCTGCAGATATTTTTAATGAGATTCAAATTATTATTGAAATCATTGGTAATATAAAATTTTGATTGGGCCTATAGTTTAGTGGTAAAATATTTCGATGGCATCGAAAAGTCGGGAGTTCAATTCTCCCTGGGTCCACCAAAGTTTATTTACAGCGGAATTTGCCTCGCTCGGGGCTTCGCCCCTCGCTTCGGCGGGCATTTCGGCAAGATAATTCCACGGATTTTTGAAATC
>VMGK01000001.1 GCA_007376535.1 Candidatus Berkelbacteria bacterium Licking1014_7
TTTGTTATTAACCCCTACAAAGAACAATATCAATCAACTTAAAAAAGTGACATTTCTACTTTGCACAAATGTGACATTTCTATTTTGATTTGACAGCCATGCACTGATCCAATACATCGTGGACACTGCGAAACCGTTTCCACCTACGGAGTGGAAACGGTTTCGCAGTATGGGGTAAACTCCGTCGAGGGAAGGCGACCGACGGAGCGATCTCGTTTAAGACAAAAAAAATTCTTTAATTTAAGACCGAGTCCATCCAAAAAATATATTTCATTATGCCAAATCCCAGAAAAATAATCAGGATAACAATCAATAACCCCGCCAAAAGCAAAAGCATTATTGACCAATGTATATGCGACGAGACAGGATTCGCGTGCCACTTATAATACCACTTAAATTTCATCCGCAAAAAATTATGGGCTTTAGTAGACCAATTCCAAGCAGAACGGGTTGTTTTCTGAATCCGAATAATCTTTTCATCTGATCGTTTTGAATTTTGTATTTTGGTCATCTTATTTTTCATTTTTAATATGTGTTTTTGACTTTTGACTTTTGACTTTTGACTTTTGACTTTTGACTTTTGACTTTTGTTCACTCATATCTTAACGCCTGAAGCGGATTGAGGCGCGCCGCCCTTAAAGATGGATATATACCAGTAATAATCCCCACTAAAAGCGAAAAAACTATCACTCCTCCAACAAAAGAAACGGGCAGACGAAAAATCGCCAAGCCCTCCTGACCAACGCTTTTTGCCAATAAATTAATCCCGACATTCACAAACAGGGATAAAATATAAGCCAGAATAACGCCCATCACGCCGCCAGCCAATCCAATCATTCCCGACTCAAAAATAAATAATTTTTCTACTTCTTTGCGCCGCGCGCCCAGCGCCCGGATTATGCCAATTTCTCGTGTTCTTTCAAGTAAAGTAACTGTCATCGTGTTAAACATTCCGATTGCCGCCACTGCCAGCGCAATCAAACCAAAACTCGCCAGCACGATTTGAATCACCTTAAAAACCCGATTGATTTCATTTAATTTTTCCATCAGCGAAGAAACCTCAAACCCCAAATCATTAACTTTTTTTTGCACAGCGGCAACATCTGACACTGATTTGGCTTTAATTTTAATTCTTGAATAATCAATCGCGCTTACTGAAAAATCGCTATCTTGAATCTCAACTATCTGTGAAGGATTGTCAATCACACCCACAACTAAGCCCTTCATTTCATAACTATCCTTGCCATCGGACTGGTTTTGCAACATAAACAAAGATAACTGTATCTCTTTAGCGATGATACTTTGCGGATCGCTGATATTAAAAAGTTTTAGCAATCCATTAGAAACGGTTATTTCATTCTTGGCTTTGGGTTTAACCCCGGCTAAAAATTTTGTTTGGTTCAATTCGTAATAATTGCTATCAACAATTTTTATCAATGTCTCTGTGTTCACTTCTGCATAAGCGCTTTGTCCCGGCAAACTGGTAGAGGCGGATATTTTTTCAACTTCGGGAAAATTAGAAATCCGCTGGACTACTTTGCTGTCAAGTTTAACCAAGTCAGGATTCCCTGAATAGACCTCTAAACTGGTGGTAGCCGAAGAAGTGGTTAGTTTTTTAATCGTTAGATCCTGCACTCCAAAACCAATTCCCACCAAAAAAATAATCGCGCCTATGCCGACGCCAACGCCAAGAATTGTCAAAAATGATCGCATTTTATTGCCGAGCAAATTTTGCAACGAAAGTAAAATTATATCTGATAATCTCATTTTACAATTTTCCCGTCTTGAATTTTTATTACTCTGCTGGCAAGGTGTAGATAGCCAGGATTATGAGTCACCAAGACAATCGTTCTTTTTGATTTTTTGTTTAAAACAACAATGAGTTTCATAACTTCTTTGGCTGATTTTGAGTCCAAATTTCCGGTCGGCTCGTCAACCAATAAAATCCAGGGCGCGTTGACAAGCGCTCGGGCAATCGCCACCCGCTGTTGCTGTCCGCCGGAGAGTTCCGAGGGAATCCTATTAAACATTTTTCCCAAGCCAAAATCAGTTAATAGTTTTTTGGCGCGGCTGATCCGACTAACTCTTGATTTTCCTTGCAACATTCTGGGCAAAGCCACATTTTGCAAAACAGATAAATTCTTGATTAAATTAAATTGCTGAAAGACCATCCCGATTTTGTTTCGGCGGTGAGATGTTAAACTGTCTTCGTTCATTTTACTCATTTTCTCGCCCCTAATTTTTATTTCTCCGCTGTCAAAAATTTCTAATCCTGCCAGGCAATGAAGCAAGGTTGATTTGCCGCAACCAGAAGGTCCCAGAATGATAATAAAATCACCAGCGTAAATCTTAAATGAAACGCCGCGCAACGCCCTAAATTCATTGGGTTGACCAATATCATAGGTTTTTTCAATTTTAACAACTTCGATGATCGGATGTCGCTTCATTGATTGCTATTTATTTTAAGATGTTAAGTCCAAGAACAGATGGTTATTACAAGAGGACGCAGCCCGAAAATTCTTTGTTTAGTAAAATGAGGTATTGTTGATTTGAAGCCATCCGCAGCCGAGCGGGCACGGTGGTCGCCGCGGCGACCGAGCGAGGCGAGGACGAGCGAGGAGCCGTGCTGGGGCGACGAGCGTGCTGAAAATCAATTATACCTCTTTATTACAAGAGGGATTTTACGCAGCCCCGCCCTTTCAGAAGAAAGAGCGAGGCGCAGTAAAATCCCATTACAATTAGCGTAAAAAAGAACGCCAGTAGGATTCTTTATTTTTTCAATATCGCCGGGATAAAACTAAAAGTATCTTCCAACAATTTTACAATAATTTGCAAGGTTGACGCCTCTTTTTCAGGAGTCAATATGGTGTAATCCGCGCTTTGCGCCTGATTATTAAACTCATCGCTGGACGCGACTCTAAAACGATAAGTGGTTGAAGCGTCAAGATTTTTCAAAACCACCACATGCGACTGATTTAAGTTGATGTCTAACTGACTTTTTTGCGAAAAATCCCCAGAAGCAACTCCGATCCCGTAAAAGGCCTGCGAAGAAGCCGGTTCGTCGGTCTGCCAAGATATAATCGTTTGCACTCGCGCCCCTTCCCCTGATCCAATGGTAGAGACCTCTGACTTAACTTTGCTAATCTGGGGCGGATACACGTCTGACTTGGTAGTCAAGGAATAGGTCTCTGACACCGCAGTATTGCCATAAGTGTCAGTTGATTTTATTTGATAAGAATACTTGGTATTGGGAGTTAGCCCCTGAAGCGTAACACTATGATTTACCAACTGGTCAGACGAACCCTGATCTTGGTTGGGCACTGTGGTCCCAAAACTTACCAGAGAAGTGGTCGGCACATTGGTTTTCCAACTCACCACCGCTGTGCGCGCCAAAACCTCGCCCAACTTTATTTCTGTTACTTTGGGCTGGGGCAAGGTGGAAAATTGGTACAAATCCGACTCAACCGCATTGCTGTCTTCATCCAATCCTGACAACTTAAAATAATATTTTGTGTCTTCTGCCAAATCTTTGAGACGGATGGTGTGCGTGGTGGTGGAACCAACTGATTGATCAGCCAGAGTTTCGGTAATATTTTTATCTTTGCCATATTTGAACATTGACGATGTTACGACATTGGTTGTCCAGCCCACAATCGCCGAATTCAAACTAATATCGTTCACTTCCACATCGGAAATTGCCCCCTCTGCTTTGGTGGTAAAGGTTTGATTAGACAAAATTCCAATATTTCCGCTGGTGTCTTTGGAGCGGATTTCGTAATAATAGGTGGTGGCGGGGGCGAGTCCTGATAGAGTTACTGAATGCGAGGTGACTGTATCGTCCTTGCCGATTTCAGAGCCGAGCGCTGAAAAGGTCCCATAGCGGATAATTGAGTTGGAAACCTTATCAGTCAACCAAGTAATTGTGGCTGAACGGGCTTCCACTGAAACCTGAGGGCTGTCGCCGGCAATGGTCGGCGGAGTGATATCAATAAGCAATGGCTCAGTCGTAAAATCAGAGACCGACGAATAAGCCACATTGCCATAACTGTCTTGGGATTTTACCCGATAATAATATTTGGTCTGGGCGCTTAAACCAGACAAAACGACTGTGTGTTCGGTCTGGCTATCATCTGGTTTGCCTTGTGAAATAGACAAATCGTCCGCGCTCGCGCCAAATTCCACAAAAGAATTGGCGCTTACATTTGAATTCCAACTAATGCTCACTGTGGAAAGAGTGATATCTGACGATAGGGGCGTTTCAACCGATGGGGTGGTTAAAGTGGTAAACGATAAATTATTATCATCAGGATAACTCAAAATCGTTTGATTGTTGTTGGAATCCTTGGAAATCACTTTAGCATAATAAACCTTGCCCGCGGTCAAACCCGTCAAACTTACCCGATGAGTGCGGTTGGACTGAGTGTCTTCAGTAGTTGATAAATTTAAATTATTTGCCGCAATTCCATAAAAGACCTGCGAAGTGGCTGGTTCGTCGGTCTGCCAAGAAACTATGGCGGTTGTTTCGGTAATTGAACCAACTGACGCCAGAGTAATCACCGGGGCGGTCTCATCGCCGGTGGTAGTGAAAGAAATTTCATCAGACCTCACACTGTTAGCCGAACTGTCTTTTGACTCCGCCAAACAATAATAAGTGGTGTTGCGGGTTAAATCAGTCAACGAGACAGTGTGATTATAATCCTTTTCTGATTGCAAGGTTGATTTTGTTCCTAAATCAAATCCAAACCCGCTGGTAATAGAACAAGAGACCTGGGTGGTGGACGCCTCGCCGGTCTTCCAAGTGATAACGGCTGAATTATTCAGTATATTGTTTGCCGTTGGTCCGGTCGTAATAGTCGGCGGAGTTGAATCCGAAGCAGTGTTAAAGGAGAAATAGGCGCCGCTGTTATTGTTAGTCGTCTGGTTAGCGTCAGTGTCCCGGGATTTGACTTGAAAATAATAGGTGGTGCTTTGGTCTAAACCGGTCAACGCCACTGAATGAGAAGTGACTGATTCGCTGCGGTTGCCACTGGTCTTCCAGGTTGCATCAGGCGCAGCCGTGGTTCCCCATTCAATTAAACTATCCGAGGCGGTTGAAGTAGTCCAGGTGATGGTGGCGCTGGTCTGCCCGGGCGTGCCGGCAGAAACCGCAGAAATGACTGGCGCGGACAAAGTGGCAAAAGTATAGCCGGCGCCGGAATTGTCGGCTGTGCCCTCATTGCCCCCGCTGTCCCGGGATTTAACCCGGAAATAATAGGTGGCGCCGGGCGTTAAACCCTTTAATGCAACCGAATGCGAAGTAATTGATTCCGCGCTATTGCCGGCTGACGAACCGTAAGAATTGGTCGCGCCATAATCCACAATGGAATTAGAGACCTCGTTAGTTGTCCAAGTGATGGTGGCGGTTTTAGTGGTGATAGAGGAGGCGGAAGGAACATTGGTGATGGTCGGCGGGGTGATGTCAAGCGAAGCCGGCTGATTGCTGGTTTCCGCAGAAGTGGTCGGATTGGCGGCTAAGTCCGTAACTTTAATTTTGTAATAATAAGTGCTGGTGTTGACTAATCCATCGTCAAAATAATGGGAGTCAGTTTGACTGGTGATGGTAGCCGCATCGCTATAGACACCGGCATCCACTTTGCGCTGGACTGTGTAGGAAGAAAAGTCGCCGTCCGGATTGGTGTCCCAGTCCACAAAATGGCGATAAGGTCCAGAGCCGCCGGTTTTAGAAACATCAAAGACCTCTAAATTAGTCGGGACAGCCGGATTGGTGGTGTCAAAGATAATCGTATCCGACGAAGTGGCAGTATTGCCTTTAGTATCTTTGAGTCGTAAATAGACCGTCTTATTGCCGTCGTTGGCAGTTAAAGTCCATGCCTTGGAAGTAGTATATGTCTCATAGTCCGACCAAGTGGAATTATCATTGGAAAACTGCATCTGCAAAGCAGTGTCGTCAGTGGCGGAAAGCGTTAATGTGACAGTTTGCGAATTGGTGATGGCAGCGCCGGAATTGATGGAAAAAGTGGAGATAACCGGGTTTTTGGTGTCTAAAATAAAGGTTGTTGATTCAGCCGTGTTGGTGCCGCCGACATTGCCATCATTGGCAGTAACCTTGATCTTCATTCCAGTAGTGTATTGATTATTATAATCGGTTTTTGCCGTCCAAGCGCCGGTGTGATTATTGCCCGGAGAAGCGCCGCTGGCTTTTGCCCCCTCGCCGGTGGTAGTTGTCGCTTCTTGATACGCAGAACCGTCCCAGTATTGAAATGAAATCGTGGCAGTGGCGTCATCTTCATCGGATAAAGTGTAACTGATATTGACCTCGCCAGTGGCGGCTTGAGACGCTGTCAATGAGGTAATTTGCGGTTTGGCATTGGTTAAAAATGAATAAGTCGGGGTTGACCAATCACCCCATGCGTTAGCGCCAGCAGGCGCCTTGGAGGCAGTGCGCCAATAGTAAGTTGTCTTGGCAACAAGCGCTGACTGCACCGTATATGTCACCGAAGTTCCAGTAGCATAAGGAGTAGTATTGCTATTCGTCCAACCAGTGCCACTTGATGATTGATCAAATGTCTGAACATTGGCGGTAAAGCCGGAATCAGTGGCGATCTGGATTTTAACATTCATTGGATTGCTGGCAGCTTCAGTCGGAGTAATGATAAATGCCGGCGTGACAGAGGCGGATGAAGTTGAACCGGAAACCGCCACCCCGTCTACTGAAACCGGAGTTGAGACCGCCTTGGCGTAGAGATAATTGGAGCCAATGCCACCAGCAACATTGCCGGTTCCCCCGCTGACTGTCCGTGTGCCGGTAAATGTATTGGCAGTGATGTAATAAACCGCTATCCTTCCTCCGCCGCCTCCTCCGCCAAAGCTGACACCGTTGCCACCAATGGCAGTGATAGTGCTGCCTGCGCCGGCAAAAGTGTTAGCAGTAAGATAGACACTCCCACCCGAAGCGCCACCACCATCAGAACTACTGCCGTTGCTGCCATTGGCGGTCATATTGCCATTGATGGTAACTGTGCCCGAAGAGCCGTTAATGGTAATTGCTCCTCCACCAGCGGTGGAAGCCCCTGAACCTAAGTCAGTCGGCGTAACAGCGCTACCGTAAACGCTACCGGCAATTGCCACGCCAGCACACGAACCGCCCGCCGCGCCGCCCGCTCCTCCATAACCGCCACCACCGGTACAAACTGAGCCGTTATACATACCTGCGCCAGGACCGGTTTCAGCCGCATAGCCCTGCCCATTGGCAGAAAAAGTAGACCCGCTGTATAAAGAGAAACTACCGCTTAAGTTAAGAGTCGGACCAATTCCACTCGGAGAGACACCGCTCCCCTTGGCTAAGACCGTGGCATTATTTGAGACGTCTCCGAGAGTAACATTGCGAAAACGATAGATTCCGTCGCTTGAAGCGGTCAGATCAGCATTTACTCCTCTGGCGCCGCTAAACTCAAATGTTTTATAAACATAGGCATCCTTGTTGGTAATGTCAACAAAAATCACTGTTCCATTTGAGCCGCTTTGTCCATTCACTGAAGTACCGGCAGTAGTAACTGCGTTGGCAAATGAAAAAGTGTTGGAACTTGAATACCTGATAGAGATCCTTCCTCCTCCACCTCCGCCACCGTAACTGACACCGTTACCGCCATTGGCAGTAATATTCCCCGTTCCAGCAATCGTTCCAGTAGTAATATATGCGCTCCCTCCCGAGCCGCCGCCAGCTTCGCCCGCTGCTCCATTCAGACCATTAGCAGAAATAGTCCCGCTAACGGTTGTTGTGCCCGAGGCAGTGATAATAATCGCTCCTCCTCCAGCTACTCCTCCTCCAGAACCCAAGTTGGTAGGCGCAGTGTCGTTCGTTCCGTAAGTACCGCCCCCTAAAGCTAAGCCTGTGCAAGAACCCAAACCATTGCCTCCGCTTCCGCCATATCCTCCTCCGCCAGTGCAAGCGCTTCCTCCTGAAATTCCCGCACCCGGTCCGGCAGAAGCTCCAAATCCGCCTCCGTTTCCATCAATCGCTCCGCCACTCGCCACATTGACAGTGGCAAAATTAAAGGTGACGCCGTAACCGGTAGCGCCGGAAATTTCTCCATTGACCGTGACGGTGCCGTTGACGGTCAAGGTACCAGTACCGGTGATGGTAAAACCGCCTGAATCATAAACTCCGCCGCCCACAGTCAATGTCACGCCGCTATTCACGGTTAAATTACCGATACTACTCGGCACATCCGCCGCGTTCGCCCAAGTAGTATTAGATGAAATCGTATAATCAGTGGCAAAGACCGATTTGGGCACAAACGTCAAAACCAATCCCGCCACTAACAAAATAGCGGTCAAGATGATGAATAGTTTGTGGTGCTTTTTGATAAAAGGTTTCATCTATTTTTAATCTCAAAACTTAAATGTTTTTTACTGAAATTTACAATTTACAATTCTCAATTTACCCGCCTTCATTGCTTGATATTCCACTCGAATTATTCATTCGTGTTCCATTCAGGCAATTATGGCGGGCAGGCATTGAATTTACAATGTTTCAATTTACAATTTAACAAACTATTTCAAACTGTTGGTGATTTTTTGAAAAATCATCGTCAATTCTTGCGCTTCTTTCCAAAGTTGGGTAATTTTATCTTTTTTATCGGGTTCACATTTAGCCAGCATTCTTAACCAATGTTTTGATTCCTGAATTTCTTTTTTGCAAATAAATATTTTGGTTCTAAAATCTTTCTTGGAAGAGGCGGCATTAGCTTCCATGTAATTAGCGCCAACAGAAGTAGAAGATCTAATTAGTTGAGAAATAATTGGCACTGAAATAATTGTCTGCTTTAAGGCGCGGCAGAAGACAATTACCTCCTCGCCAAATTTTGCCGTTCTTTCTTCAAGATTGTAGTTTGTGTTTGAAAATTGAGTCATTGTTTCATTGAAAATTGATTGAAAATTAGAAATTGGAATGTTTGAAAATTGATATTATAGTTTTGGATTTTGTCATTTTTTCAGTATTTCCTCCAAATACTCTCCTGCTACTTTATTTTTGCTGTCTGAAGCAATCCTCTGTAAAAACGCCACCAAATCCTTTTTATTGACCCACTCTTGGGATTGATAAAGATTGATTAAATTTTGATAAGCAGTTCTGAATTCAGGATTGAGTTCAATCGCTTTTTGATAATTCAATGTTGCTGACTGAAAATTCCCCATTTCCCGCCAAGCATTAGCCAAATAGTTATAATAAACAACGTTCTGCTCAAGACCCACTAATTTATCATAAATATTAATGACGTTTTCAAAATTTCTTAAATTAAATTCTGCCAAACCCAGCAATTCTGAGTAGATTACATTTTCCGAGTCGCCCCTTACCACGGGATCTAATAAAATTTTTACCTGCTGATAATCTTGGTCTGCTTTTGCCTTTAACGCTTTGTGATAATTTTCTTCGGCTAACACCGAGCCCTTGGAAATAACCGACTCGCTATTTTTTGTTGGACGAAAAAATGATAATACCACAATTAACGCGAGCACAAGAAGAAAAATAATTATTAAATAAAGAATTTTTCGCTTTCTGCTAATTTTCATATTTCCTCCTTAATTTTTGTCATTAAAAATACTGAAATACTAATATTATATCAAAAACCACCAAAACAACAACTGCGGCAATACCCACTAAATTTGACCAAACATTATTAACAAATTTGCCTAAAATCTTCCGGCTGTTGCAAACCGCCAAAAGCGCGACTAACAGAAACGGCATTAGAAAACCGTTGAGCACTTGCGAATAGACCAACGCTTTAACTGGATTTATATTTGACAAAGCAATCGTCAAACCCACCAGCAGCGACGAGACAATCACCGCGTAAAAACTGCGGGCATGGCTTTGCTTTAATTCCAAATTGCCGTGCCAGTGCATCGCGTCTTTGATCACATAGCCGGCGGTGGCAGCCAACACTGGCACCGCCAAAATTCCCGAACCAATTATTCCCAACCCGAAAAACAACATTGCCCAACTTCCGACGGCTGGCTCCAAAGCAATCGCCGCCTGCCCGGCGGTTTCCACCACCACCCCTTTGCCAAAAAATACCGCGGCTGAGGAAATAATAATAAAATAAAAAATCAAATGGGCAAATGTCATACCCAACCAAACTCCAGCCGCCTCTTTTTTTAGATCGCGAATTCCGCGATGCTCCTCAATTTCTTCGGTCGTCTGCCAAAAAATAAGATAAGGGGAAATTGTGGTGCCCAGCAAACCGACTGCCAGCATCCAGTAATTAAAATCATTTGAAAAAGTTGGCGTTATAGTGGCGCGCAAAATTTCTCCCCATTCAGGATTTGCCAAAATTCCCGACGCCACATAAAGCAAAAAAATCGGCGTGATTAAAAACAAATACCGTGAAATGATTTTATAGTTTTTTCTAATCAAAAAATACGCGATTAAAAAAGTAATCGCCGCCACAAACAGCGCGCTGGGAGCGCCGGACATAATCTCAAAGACCTCTGAAATCGCGGCTAAATCAGCGCCGATGGTAAGTATATTCGCCACTGCCACCATCATTGCCACTGCCAACGCCAATTTCAAACCATAATTTTTGCGAATAACAGAATTAAGACCCTGTTTAGTCACTACGCCAACCCGCGCCGACATTTCCTCCACCACACTGAGCATTGGCAGAGACAAAAGCATCAACCAAAGTTGCGAAAAACCAGTGGCGGCGCCAACTTGCGTGTAGGTGACAATTCCGGCCGGGTCATTGTCCGCCGCGCCAGTGATCGTGCCTGATTTTGCCAAACGAAAAAAATCGCGAATTGACCGTCTTTTTTTATACGCAGAAGATAAATGAAACAAACGAAACGATAAAGAATATTTAATGACTTTTTCAATATCTTTGACTAAAAATGGCTGGGCTGTCTTTTCAATTTTGTTTTTTGACGTTTTGTTTTTTGACGATAGCATATATTTTTTTCCAATTATCAATCGCTAAGTCCTCTGCCCGGCTTAGAGGATTAATTTTTGCCTGTTCTAACATATTATAAATGATTTTTTTGTTTATTGCTAAACCGCTGGCTAAATTATTGACGATTTGCCTCCGTTTGGCGCTAAAACCAATTTTAATAAATTTGAAAAATTTCTCTTGCTCCGCGCCCCATTTTGCTCTGGGAATAATTTTTATTATCGCGCTATCAACTTTGGGAACTGGATTAAAATTCTCCCGCCCAACTTCAATAACTTTTTGAACGTCGCCTGCCATCTGGACAAGTATGGTCAAAAGTCCCCGTTGAGAACTGCCCGGCTCGCTGATTAAACGATTTGCCACTTCTTTTTGAATGGTTAAAACAATTGTCTGGGGCGGATTTTTCTGGGTGATTAACCGTCGCAAAATAAACGATGTGATGTTGTAAGGTATATTCCCCACCACTTTGTAATCTTTAATGTCTTCAAAATCAAAAAATCGCGCGTCCGCGGAAATAATTTTTACATTTTTAAATCTGCCAACCCGTTTTCTGAGTCGTTCTAAAAGTTCCCAATCCTTTTCTATGGCTAAAATTTTTGCCCTTGTTTGCGCCAAAAAAAAGGTCAAATTTCCTGTGCCCGCGCCAATTTCCACCACTGTGTCCATAGGTTTAATCTGCGCGCTCGCCACAAGTTTTTGCAAAATTTTTTCGCTGGCTAAAAAATTTTGCCCCCATTTTTTCTTTGGTCTAAACTTTTTCTTTGGTCCAAACCTTTTCTTAGGTCCAAACCTGTCATTTGACATATCCATACCTGCAAACAGGTCTGACCTGTTTGCAGGTTCGAGTATGTCGAGTATATCAAATCACAATTTACCAATTAAAACTAACATAAATTTTAACATTTTTGACACAATTTTTAATCAATTTTGACCGATTTTAGTATCTCTGAACGATGATATTTTTGTCTCAAAAAACTCTCATACAAAGTTGGTAAAGATGTCTGTCGTTTTTTATAATCAAAATAGTCCAGTATAATTTTTGTATCCAACCACTTCTGTTTTCGCTCTCCGGTATAATTCATTAAACTAGAATATGGATAATATAACGGATTTATTCCTATGTGGCGAGGATTTGTGTGAATATATCTTGATGTGTGTAACAACTGCTCATCACTTTCTATCAAAGCGGCTTTGTATACTCCTTGACATAGCGACCCGACGCGCGCATATTTCTGATTAAAATAGTTGACATATGTATCGGATAAAATTTTCATAAATTGAGATATACTTCTGGCTTGATTCTGCCAAATTAACAAATGAAAATGATTAGGCATCAAACAATAAACTAAAAGTTTAATTTCTTCAAAAAAGCAACTCTTCATTTCATCTTCTTCTGTTTGGGGCGTAAGCAATCGTTTAAGAATTGACAAGAAAAAAACATAATCTTGCTGACACAAAAAAATGTGCCGTTTTTCAACTCCGCGATTATAAATATGATAATACGAATTATCTAAATAATTTTTAATGACATTTCTACTAGGCATTACAGATTAAATTTAACATAACTTGACATAATTTGACATATCCATACCTGCAAATAGGTCTGACCTATTTGCAGGTATGGATATGTCAAATCTTCTGATAATTTTATAACAATCTTCTAAGAATCCAACATCTAAAAATCCAACAAATCCAATAATTTTTTTTCTAAATTAGCAATATTTTGGTGCGCATTATAATGCTTTACAACCCATTTAACCGCTTTTTTTGACTGGTCTTTGTAATATTTTTTATCTTGTAAAAACTTTTGCAAAGCGCGGGCAATTTCGGAAGAATTTTTCTCTTTTACTAACGCGCACCCCTTACCATCGCTGATAAATTCTGGAATTGCGCCGGAGCGCGTGGAAATCACCGGCGTGGCGCAAGCCATTGATTGCAGATTAACCATTCCCACCTGCTCTTCCCAAACTTTGGTGGTAATTGACGGCGCCAGAGTAATAAACGTTTTTTGAAAATATTTTGCCAAATCGCTATTTTTTATTATTCCCAAAAATCGTGCGTTTTTCATCCTCTCAATTCGGGCTAAAATTTTTTTATCCTCGGGTTGTCCTGCCAACAATAGTTTTACTTGCGGATATTTTTTATTCACAATCTGAAAAGCGTCTAAAATCCACGGCACACCTTTGGCGCGACTGATTTTGCCCACGAAAAAAATTAGCGGATTTTGATATTTTTGCGCAATTGTCATCTGAGCGGGCTTAAATTCATTGGTGTCAATGCCCCAAGTTCCCCACATGGCTTTTTGCAATTTTTTTTCCGGCAGGGCAGCCCACAAAAGATTGCGCCGGGCGCCTTCATTCAGATAGAAAATTTTGTCCGCCCATTTTGAAAAAAATCCCACCCATTTTTTGAGCAACCATGTTTTAACCGGAGAAAATTTTTTCTCAATCGGACGATTTTCCAGCACTGGATAGACCAACTTTACTTTATGAAATAGACAATACCAAAAACTCACCAAAGTAATTTTTAATGCAATAGAATTTGTTGCCCACGCTTCCGAGGTTTGAATAATATCTGGCGCTGCGCTCGCTAACTTTTTATACAAATCAATCATGGTAGAAAATCGCTGCGCGGACGGATAACTAAAATCGCCTGGCTTCATATCGTTGTAATTTGATTCAAAATAAAAATGAACGATGGTTATCTTTTGAAAATATTTCAGCGGCTGGTGTAAATCGCGACGAATACCAAAAGACAAAATTGCCATTTTGGGCTTTTTTTGCCTCAAATCACCATTTGATTTTGAAAGTTTTTTCATCTTTTTGATTTTTTTGATTGTTAGACCTATATACTTTTTCGTATATTTCTAACGTCTCGCTGGCATTTCTTCTCCATGAAAATTTTTGCGCCTGCTGAAAACCTTTTATCATCATTGTTTGACGCAAATTGTGCCTTTGAATTAAATTGCTAATCGCTTTCACCCACTCAATTTTGTCGTCTGGCGGCAATAAAATCCCGGCGTCTCCCACCACTTCAGGAATTGACGAAGCGTTTGACGCGATCACCGGAATTCCGCATTTCATCGCCTCTAAGGGCGGCAAGCCAAACCCTTCGTAAATTGACGGAAACAAAAAACCAAAAGATGCTTGATACAATTGAATTTTTTCCGCCTCGGTCAAATAGTCAGTGAAAATAATTGATTTTTGGAGCCCGAGTTTTTTTACCTGCTCAAAAAGTTCCTCAAAGTACCACCCTCTTTTTCCAGTGAAGACCAATTGATAGTTGGGGTATTTTCTGGCGATCGCAAAAAAAACATCAATTAAAAACGCTAAATTTTTACGCGGGTTTAAGGTGCCAACATGCAAAAAATACGGCTGGGTGATGCCTAATCTTGCCGGCGGCATTTTTACGGATTTTGCTGGTTTATAATCCTCGCTTGCCGCCAAATAAACCACAGAGATTTTTTCCTCAGGCACACCAATAATTTTTACCAAGTCCTTTTTCGTGTGCTCTGAAATGCACATAATATGATCTGCCTTGTGATAAGTAAACGGCATCCAATGACCAAAAAATTGCCGTGAAAAAAAAGGAATATGCTCGGCAAATAAAACCGCAATCAAATCGTGAACTGTGGCAATCACTTTTCCGGGAAAAAGCAGTGGCAAAGAAAAACTGGGTTGATGAAAAATATCCACTTTTGCTTGGCGCGCCCGATAGGAAATGGAAAATTGATCCCAATAAAACCGGCCGGGCATGGAAAGGTCGCTTTCCTTTTTGGGCGCAAAATATACATATTCGTTTTTCCGGTCAATTTTTTTTAACTCTGCCACCAAATTTTCCACATAAAAACCAAAGCCGGTTTTTTGCCCCAATGTTGTTTGAATGTCAATACCGATTTTCATTTATTGTTGTTAGTTTTTAAATTGAACCAACATCTCTTTACCAATTCCCCGAATCAACCACATCACTGACAAATATACCAGCGCGCCGATGGCAACCGCAATAAAAACATTTGAATCAATTAAATGATTAATTGCCAGCGCCATAACCAAAGACGAAAATAACGCTTTTAAGAATCTGGTAATATGGGGCAAAGTATTGAAAGTTCGTTTAGCCAACCAAACAATCGTAATCAAAACCAATGTCTCGGTAACAATCGTGGTAAAAGCCGCGGCAACATAACTGTATTTTGGAATAAAAATAACATTGAGCACAATATTTACCAGCACAAAAAGCACGCTGGGCAAAATCAATTTTTTCTGGTAGCCGCCCGCCACCAAAAGTTGGGAAAAAGATTGCGCCAGAGCGCTCGCAAGAGCGGCGAAAATTAAAATTTTAAGTGTAACCGCAGAATTAGCCAATATTCCGCCAAAATAAACAAAGCCAGTGTGCAGATATTCGTCGCCGGCAATCAATCGGACGATCGGAGTTGCCAATATAAAAATTCCCACCACCATCGGCACGGTGGCGATCGCCAAAAAATCAAACGATTTTTGCACCGCTGTTTTTAGACGGTCATCATGCTTGGCAATATAGCGAGAATAAACCGGCAAGACCGACGAAATAAAAATTGCCGGCATCATTAACATCACTTCCAAAATTTTATAACTTGGTCCGTAAATTCCGACATGCTCTGGACCCTTCATCCAAGAAAGCATTAACGCGTCCACCCGAAAATACACAAAATGGAGAATTATCGCTATCCCCATTGGCAGCGCTTTGACCATCAAATTTTTCCACATTTTAAGATCAAAAGCAAAACTAATTTTAACATATTTTTGAGCCAGCCAATACGCCATTAGAAAATTCGCAAGAGAGCCGATAAGATACGCCAACATCACGAAAATCAAACCTTTTCCCAAATAGAAAAACCACAACACCACGGCCAATGTTATCGCGCGACTCACGATATCGCTTATAACCGCTTTGTCCATCCGGTAATTTACCTGAAAAACCGCGGTAATCGTATTTTGCAATGTCTGCCAAAAAAATCCCAACGCGCCAATCATAATCGCATATTTTGTAAGTTGATCATAAGACGGAATTGCCAGAGCGATTAAAATACCAAGTCCGTAAAATAAAAACGCGCCGCAAGCGCGTATCCCCAAAACATTTGAAGTTATTTTTTGAGAATTTTTGGGATCAATTGACAACTCGCGCACTAAAATATAGAAAAAACCTAAATCCGCAAAAATTCCAAAAAAACCAATATAAGCCAGTACAGTCGTATAACGACCAAAATTTCCCACGCCCAGCTGGCGGGTAAGCACTCCGACAGTAACCAACGAAATTCCCACCAAAATTACTCTGCCCACCATTTGCGCGGCAGTATTGTAAGCCACTTTTTTAGTATAGGTCATAGATGAAGTTTAGCAGAAAACCCTTGACAGGGCAAATCTAAATAGACCGGCTGTGGAATAACTTTTCGTAGCGAAAGTTAAATAAGAATTAAGAAATTTTACGGGGCAAGTAAATAAATGTCAAAATCCAAATTGTTCCAAATGCCAAATGAATACCAAAATCCAAAATCTTAATGTCAAAAAATTTGGACTTTGACTTTGATTTGGTCTTTGGATTTTGGACTTTGACATTGTATAATTTAGGATTTGACAGGATATTGTAAGAGATTGAATGCAAGTGGGAGATTTGTGTCTTGAATTTTGAGATAATTTTGCATTTTTAGATGTCCCGTCGTCGTTCAATCTCTTGCAGAAACCTAATTATATGTTACTGCAAATAGATTTCACTTTGACGGGCAGGCATTTTGAGATTTGAGATTTGAGATGTATTTAGAGTAATAGGTAGAAAAGGTTGTTGCGCAGTGGGTCTACTATCTTAATTTTTTCTACACAAAAACCTTTGATCTTAACTCTTAACATTAAGATTGAGATCATAAGAAATTGAAAACCGAACGCTTTCCTCTATTTCTCTGGTTTTGCCAAACCGCCAGAAATCATCAACACACCTGATAAACCAACCAAAGTATAGACGATGCGAAGCAGAACCGGTATTCCACCTAAAATTGCTCCCACCAAATCCCACTGAAAAATTCCAATCAGCCCCCAGTTGAGCGCGCCGATAATCACCAACACCAAAGCTACCTTTTTTAAAACTTCCATTTACACTCACCTCCTGACTATGTATATTTAATAATAATTTTCAATTTTCCCGCCTTCATTGCTTGATATTCCACTCGAATTACCTGCCCCTCGTAGTTAATAACGAAGTGGGGTTCATTCGTGTTCCATTCAGGCAATTACGGCGGGCAGGCAATCAATTTTCAATGACACAATTTTCAGACATTCCATATCAATTTTTAATTTTCAATTTCTAATTTTCAATCAATTTTCAATGACACAATTTTCAGACATTCCTGTTTGTTACATTGAAACATTGTAAATTCAATGAAACGAGCCTACTCGTCCACGCGCTCCTCGCTCGTTGAAATAATTTTGAATTTTAGATTAGATTTTGAATTTTGAATTGTGATTTTGCCTGCCCGCTAATCGCCTGAGCGATAGCGATGGCGGGCGGGAGATTTGAGATTTTAATTTTGAGATTTGAATTTCGGGACTAATCTAACAAATATATTATACCAACTCCCAGCAAAATTAGCAAAAAATGCCGGTAAAAATGGCTGGGCTGGGCTTTTTTGTGCAATTCGGGAATTAAATCAGTCAAAGCAATATAGATAAAACTGGCGCTGGCAAACGCCATTACGAACGGCAAAGTATTTTCCAGCGGACGCAAGATAAAATATGTTAAAATGCCAGCCGGAAGCGAAACAATACCTGACAAAATATTAAGAAAAATTGCCCGCTTTTTTTCATAGCCGGAATGAAGCAAAATCCCCAAATCCCCGATTTCTTGGGCAATTTCGTGAATTATCACGGAAAAACCCACCGAAATTCCCAGCGGCGCGGACACCAAAAAACTGCCAGCCACAATTACGCCGTCAACAAAATTGTGAAAACCGTCGCCAATCAAAATCATTGTTCCGGAAGTATTGTGATTGTTTTGCGCGCAATCTTTATTATGACAATGGTGCCAAATAATTATTTTTTCCAGCAAAATAAAAAATAAAATGCCTGAAAGTACAATCGGCAAAATAATTTCCGACTGGACCCGTTCTAACGAATGCGGCAAAAGATCTAAAAAAACATTGGCTAAAAGCGCGCCCGCGGCAAATGAAATCAAATAATGCGCCAATTTATCAAGTCGTTTTTGCCCAAAACTAATCAGTAGCGCGCTCAAAATTATCGCGCCCACACTTCCCAAGACCGTAAAAATTATGATGTAAAACAGAATCATAAAAAAGTTTACGGATTTATTCTTTCTTTCCCCTCACCAACCAAGTCAAACCCGCGCCCAATAATAACAAACTGGCCGCGCCAGTATAGTCCTCCAGCATCTGTATTTTTCGGCTGTCCTTGGTTTCCTCTTCGGTGCAGGTTGTTTTTTTATCGTCAACACTCACCGATTTGCACACGGAATATTCTGGCAAAGGATATTGATCAAACACCACTGTCTTAAAAATTGCCTTAAAAAGCATCACCGCGCCAGTCACAAAAAACACCACCACCAAAATTTTTGGCAGCCAAATGATCCATTCTCCCCATTTATTTTTTGCTATTTCCATTTTTCTCCTTTCTTTTTAATTTTTTACATTAAAACCATCATCTCACAAATTCACTCTGATTTCCAGTGAAGGTCCAGGGACCGGAGCCACAACTGGCGCTGGATTGTTTCTCAATTTTGAGCGCTGTGGAGAAAGTAAGCTGTAAAATAATCGTAAAATTTCCTTCTACCCATCCCTGACCGTCTAACTGGTAGCAGTAGATATTGCCGTCTGAACGGACATCGTCAAAATCCCGATTTACCAAACCTGAACCGGAAGGATAAAATTCAAATGGCTTGGCAGGCAGACCGCTCGCGCTCATAGAGGTGCCGACTGAAAAAACCGCCTTGTTCGGATAGATATTATTATGCACCAATGCCAAATGCGGATCTTCGCCAGAAACTTTGGTTGTGCCTTTAACCAGCCAAATTCCCTGGGCTGTCTCGGCTGCATCTTGATCAATACTGCCGCAAACTGGTTCAGTCGTCCTTTTTGGATCACCATCATAATCGCCAAACCGTCCCATTAAAGTCGTTTTTAAATTTCCTGAATAATAATCTATTGGACAGACGGTATGCACGCTGTTTTGACGAGCTGATGGGTTAATAAAATTTAGAGTTGTGCGTGTGTCATAGGCGCCCATATCTAATGCATTTTGACCGGGATTGCCGCCAGCAGTGCCGATTTGGTCGCCGGCGCTGACTGAAACACTTACATTTTTCCCATAATTGCGGTAGGTGCTACCGCCGGTTGTATAGGTGCTATCCCAGCCGTACGGCGCCACTAAAACATTTTGTAAGGTCTGAGACAAACTTGAAATATGTAAAAAATAAACTTCCAGTTCAGAACAGGGCTTAAAAGAGATGCTATAATCGGTATACCCTTGGCCAACATGCTCGCTGGCAGAAATCTTAGTCACGGTCGCATTACCCGGCGCGTAAACAGCAGATTTTTGATTGGGATTAGTCAGATAAAAATAAATATGGTCAGTGGGAAAAGTATGACCGGAAGGATTGAGATTACCCAAAGGCACCAGACCAGTAAAGTTAGACGAGTCGAGGGGCGAGTGGGAGAAAAACGAATAGTTTGCACCGCAAGATGACAAAACGTTATCAGACGACTGATCAGCACTCTCGCCTGAATCTTGGCCTGAATCTTGGCTAGAGGAATTAGAACTCGCACCAGATGAATCGCCCGACGATTGGCTGGCGCCGGAACTGCCGGAATTTTTCACAGTCGCTTTTTGTCCGGCTTTTTGTCCATCAGATCCGCCATTAGTACTTTCCGCTGGAAAATTGGTGTTAAAACCTTCGGGAAAAATAGGTGTTTCTGCCTCTGGCGCGGTTGGCTGGACCAAATTAACTTGGCGATTATCGCTAATTTGTTTAACCGCCACAAGACCTGTTGTTCCAACAGCGCTAACACCAAAAACAATTAGACCAATTTTTACCCATTGATAAGCAAATAATTTTGTAAGAAAAATTTTAGAAATCATTTTGTATTAGATTGTATTAGACATCACCCGACTTATGATTGCTGGCATAACCCCGCTAGCGCCTGGCCAAACTGACGGCTGGAATCTGGTCCATCCGCAGTGACAATATGGCCGTCTGTCACCACTGGTTCATTCTGCCAGAGCGCCCCAGATTTCAAAAGCGTCTCTTTCATTCCCTGCCAACTGGTGGCTTTTTTGCCAACTAAAATTCCCCCGTTGGCTAAAATTCCGGGCGCGGCGCAAATAGCGCCTACGATTTTATCAGCATCAAAAAATTTACGCGCCAGCGCCTTAGATTCTTGGTTATTCACTAATGGCACGGTTCCCGGTCCGCCAATAAACGCCACCCCAATATAGTCATGAACATCAACCGCGCTAACCAATTTTTCTGCCTGAACTTCTGCGCCGTCCGCACCCATGATTATCCCGGTTTTGAGCGAAGCAATTTCACAAAAAATTCCCTTGCCTTGTAAAATATCCCGTGGTGTCAACAGTTCTTCATCTTTAAAACCCTGCGGCGGCACTACCAATAAAAATTTAGTTATTTTGATTTTTTCCTTTCCTTCGACTCATTGCATTCGCTCAGAGCATTCGCCTCGTCACTTGGATATGTTTTTTGACGAACAATATGCCAAAAACAAGAATGGCCTGCCGTGAGCGAGCGAAGCGAGTCGAATGGCGGAGAGAGTGGGATTCGAACCCACGGTAGCCTTGCGACCACACAGACTTTCCAGGTCTGCCAGTTAAACCACTCCTGCATCTCTCCACAATTGGTTTATCATTTTTTGTAATTTTAGAAAATCATTCTTGTGTGTATATCTTAATTTAAATGTTCCCATAGGATTTGGCTTGAATTTCCCTGTCTTTTGTTTTAAACAGATGCTTTTTTGAAATTGAGAGATTGGAATATTCGAAATATTTGACCATTGCTTGATTAAATTATGTTCATTTAAATCTGGATAAAAAAATAGTTGCCCCCTGATTCTACTCCAATCAGCACAAATAATTTTTTCTAAGAAAAGACTAAAAGATTTAATAATGAAAGGATTGGAATTTGTAATTTCAATCGAGTATATATAACCATTTTCTCGACGAAAATCACGACGCATCTTTGTTCCTTCGCATACATATAATGAAGATCCTAATATAGTTAATTCTTTGTCCGTCATATAACGCTATTATAGCGCGTTTTATGTCGAATATACAAACATTTTTCAAAGTTACTATGCGACCCCACCACTCAACCCCTTACCCAACAAACAATAAAGGATCTTTAAACCGCTCCGCCAGTGGCGGATTCAAACATTCCACATCAATTCTCATTGCTTGCCCTATTATAACTTTTCTGCTACAACTAAATCAAGAGACAGATTTTTAACTCCTGCCTGCCGCAGGCAAACAAATTAAAAATTTCTTAATTGCCTGCCCCGTAATTCGCCTCAGGCGGGTGTTCGAGGTAATTTACATTCTTATTTCTTCATTCTTAATTTTAATTTAACTTCCATGACTGACCTCGATCTCATCAAACAAAAAATAGATCTGATTGACTTTATCGGACAATATTTAGAATTAAAAAAAGCCGGCGCCAACTACAAAGCCCTTTGTCCGTTTCACAGCGAAAAAACCCCTTCTTTTATGGTTTCAGCAGAAAAACAAATTTGGCGATGTTTTGGCTGTAACATTGGTGGCGACGCCATCACTTTTTTGATGAAATATGAAAACTTGGAATTTTATGACGCGTTAAAAATTTTAGCGCAGAAAACCGGCGTGGCGCTTAAAACAAAATCAGGCGAAAGTTCATTGGCGCAAAAACCAGACGGGAAAATCAAACTTTATAAAATTAATGAACTCGCCAGCCGCGCCTTCCACCAAATTTTGCTCAAACATTCTTCAGCCAAAATCGCGCGCGATTATCTTAAAAAACGCGGTCTAACAGATCAAACCATTCAAAATTTTCAACTCGGCTTTGCCCCGAAAAATCGCGCCTGGCTCACCAAACTTTTAATCCAACGGGGTTTTACTGATTCGGAAATTGCCACTGCCGGCGCCCCGCAAAAATTTTTCAATCGCATTATTTTCCCCATTACCGACATTCTGGGCAACACGGTCGGCTTTACCGGACGGGCGCTCACTAACAAAATGATGCCCAAATATCTCAACACACAGGAGACAGCGATTTTCTACAAATCAAAAATTCTCTACGGCTACCATGAAGCGCGCCAAGCGATCAAAGAAAAAAAGGTGGCGATTTTAGTCGAGGGACAAATGGATGTGATTATGAGCCACCAAGCCGGAGTAAAAAACATTATTGCCTCTTCTGGCACCGCGTTGACCACTGAACATCTCAAAATTCTCTCCCGCATCGCGCCCAATATCATTTTAGCCTTTGACGCGGACCAAGCCGGCAAAAAAGCCAGCCGACAAGTATTGGCGCTGAGCCAAAATTTTGATTTTAATATCAAACTTATCCGCTACCCCAAGGGCGTCAAAGATCCGGGCGAGTTATCAAAAAATCCGGAAAATTGGCGCAAAATCCTGAAAAACAGCCGCTATTTTGTTGAATGGCTTTTGGAGACCAACTTAGAAAAAATTAAAGGCGACCCGACCATCGCGCAAAAAAAAGAAATCTTTCGCCAAATTTTGCCTGAACTCAAAATTATCCAAAACCCGATTGAAAAAAATCACTGGATTCACTTTCTATCAATTAAACTCCAAATACCAGAGGAGACAATCGCTTTGGCGCTGGAAAAATTAGCCGCACAGCCCTTGAGACGCGCTCAATCGCAAATTAAAACCCCAAGCGAAACAACCACAAAATCAGCCAGTAGTATTGATCTTTTAACCGGCATTTTTCTAAAAATTCCCCGCCTCGCCAAAAAATACCCGGCGCTTTACAACAAACTTATTCAGGGCTATAATAAAGAGGGTTTAGCCCAATTAGAATTTTTGGTTGAAAAAAATTACGAGGGATTTGCCGACGACGACTTGGAAAAAGAAGCGGAAAGTTTAATCAGCCGACTAAAAATCAAGAAGCAAGAAAAGATAAAGTCCGACTTTGCCAATCAAATCGCCGCAGCGGAAAATCAGGGCGATCGTAAATTAGTCAAAAATCTGCTCAAAAAATTGCAGAAGAAATTGTGAGCCCAATGTGATGAATGATGAATGATGAATGATGAATGATGAACTTCAAATCAAATTTAAATAATAAAATGCACGACTTAGGCAAAATTACCTTATGTTATATTTTCTTGGAATTTTAGTCATTGGGATTTGATTAGAAATTAGGAATTAAAAATTAGAAATTAATTTTATGTTGTCTCCCCAAAATTTTAAAAATGTCCGCGTGCCGGAGACGGCGCGCCAATTAGTGGAAAAAGGCAAGAAAATCGGTTTTGTCACCTTTCGGGAAATTCTGCAAGTCGTGCCCAAACCCTACCAAAATACCGCTTTGGCGGACGCGATTTATGACGAACTTTTGGATCAGGGTATTGATGTGCGCGAAGGGACAAAACTTTTTCAAGATCAGACCCAGGAAGAATTAGACGCTGAACTTAAAGATCTGGATTTGTCAAATATCGCAGACGACTCAGTGCGTATGTATCTGCGCGAAATCGGCAGAATTCCGCTGATTACCGGAGAGCAAGAAGTGGCATTGTCAAAAAGAATTGAACATCGCGACCTTTTGGCAAAAAAACAATTAGCCGAAGCCAACCTCCGTTTAGTTGTCTCAATCGCCAAAAAGTATATTGGACGCGGATTAACGTTTTTAGACCTGATTCAAGAAGGAAACACCGGACTGCTGAGAGCGGTGGAAAAATTTGACTATAAACGGGGCTATAAATTTTCCACTTACGCCACTTGGTGGATTAGACAAGCCATCACCCGAGCCATCGCTGATCAGGCGCGCACCATTCGTATTCCGGTGCATATGATTGAAACCATCAATAAACTCATTCGCACCCAAAGACAATTAGTGCAGGATTTGGGACGAGAGCCCACGCCAGAAGAAATCGCCAATGAAATGCAACTGCCCAAAAATAAAGTTGAACACATTATTAAAATTTCCCAAGAGACCGTCTCGCTTGAATCGCCAGTCGGCGAAGAGGACGACTCGCGCTTGGGCGATTTTATTGAAGATAAAATTTCTCTCTCCCCCCAAGAAGTGGCGATCTACCAACTGCTCAAAGGTCATATTTCCGAATATCTGCATCTTTTGAATGCCCGCGAGCAAAAAATTTTGAAAATGCGTTTTGGCTTAGAAAATTATCGCACCCATACTTTGGAAGAAGTGGGAGTGGAATTTGGCGTCACGCGCGAAAGAATTCGCCAGATTGAAGCCAAAGCGTTAGAGCGGCTCAAAGACCATGTTGAAAGCAAAAAGTTGAAGGATTATCTTAAGTAATTTCTAATTAATAAACCCTAAGTCCTAAATCTTAAACTCTAAACAATATTCAATGGCTCAAATACAAAACTCTAAACATTATGACCTAGAGGATAGGACTTATAAATTTGCCAAAGAGTGCCGTGATTTATCATTGAAAATCTCAAAAAATTTTGCCTCACTTGAATACGCAAGACAATTAATTAGATCTTCAAGCTCAACTGCTGCAAACTACATTGAAGCAAACGAAGCTATCAGCAGAAAGGATTTTGTTCATCGGATTAAAATTTGCCGCAAGGAAGCAAGAGAATCAAAATTATGGCTAAATTTAATATCTATTAAGCCTGATAGCGGTTTTACCTCAAAGCAAAATGGTCTTGTACAGGAATCCATTGAATTACAAAAAATATTCGGCGCAATTATTGAAAAATGCAAAAAGGACTAATACTTTAGTTTAAATTTTTGAATTTATTATTTGTTTAGAACTTAGGATTTAGGGTTTAAAACTTGAGCAGTTGTTGGTGCTTAATTAGGAATTAGAAATTAGGTTAATTAGTAATTTAAACTGATAAAGGCTTGACTTTATCAGTTTTTTATGGTATATTTGGTTCTTATCTCTTGCCTCATATTTGAGGCACCTGAAGTCCCTTGACAATCAGGGTTTATCCTCCGAAGCCTGTAGGTGAAGGACGGATTGAGCCGCGAGGTTCCCCTGTTTCAGTTTTGCTCCTTGGCAAATCCCAAACGCCAAGTTGAGCCCAGCTCGCAACTTTAGGAGGTGTAAAATGCGAGAAGTGTTCCGTTTACCGTTTGTTGTTTCGCTGGCGCTTTGCGCCTGCTCGTCAGTTTCGGCTGGCGAACGAAGCGAACTAAGGGTCGACATCTCCCTCTGTCCTTACGAGGTTTACAAGGGAGAAAAGTCACCTGATAATCGGGTACGCTACTACAAAGTAGCGGGGCGACAGGAGCCCGTCTTTTGGGATCCTGTTTTCCCAATTGTAGTAGGCGACTTCGTTGAAGTTCGGGTATTGCCCGACAAAACGGAGCGTGAGTTGGCGATCGTCGATATAGCTCTTGATGAAGGAGCCATCAGGCGATTCCGCCCAACCCCTGTCGTCAACCCCGTGGTGGACGCTCCACCATGGGAAATCACTTTCTCAACCGCTGGCCTAAAAGAGGGTTGGCACAAGGTTGGTGTTTTCTGCCAGCAACGTAGCAACAACGCGTTGCGAGCAAGTGCGCCTATGAAATTCCTTCTTGTCCGGACACTAGAGGACAAGGCAAGCGTCGCGCGTATCGCGGTGCTGGAAAAACTCGCCAGCGAGCTCGTTCGGCAAAGTGCCGAGCAAAAGACCGCCTATGGGGTGGAAACAGCTCGGCTGGCTGACGAGCAGGCCGCAAAAGTGGCGCGATGGCAGGAAGCCAGCGCCCTCGCCGAGCCCATTGCGGTCGGCGAAGAGGTCGCTACCACTCTCCAACCCGGGGAAGGTGGCTGGCGGCTCGAAGGGGCATTTACGGCAGGCGGAGGGGTTTCGTACTCCAGCCCGCCAGCGGAACTTCGCACGGGAATCCCAACCGCCCCCCGGCGAAAGGTCACTCTCCAAAGCATCGGGGAGTTGACGATTTTGACTCCGGGACGCCAGACGGTGCGTGTTGACTACGAGGTAGCGGACGGTCGCAAGCTGTCCAAAACCTTTGTGGTCAACCGGAAGCTGACGCTTCAGGGCGTCAGCGTTCCCCTAACCGTCACCGCAACTCTCGGGAATGTTCGGGTGACCCGAGAGTTGATTCTCCAGAACCCGATCGCGGTCATAGACTTCAAGGAGGTGAAATAATGACCGTAACAATCCTCGTTCTGTCCTTAGTCGCTCTCGCCCCGATCTTTGGGGCAGAGCTCCCACTTTCGACCACGATCGAAAACCTCGCGAAGCACGATCTGATCGTGTACAGCGAGACTTCGACTGCCGGGGAGCAGGTTAATTGGGTTAAGCCGGGTCAAGCCGGCAACCTGCTTTTTCGCGACTCTCGGGGAGTGTTGCGAGTGCGCGAGTGCGGAAACCGGATCCGCACCATCCGCATCGATGAGCACCGCGCGCCCGGACCTAAGGAAATTCCAGGTCCCCAGGGACCGCGCGGGCAAAAGGGCAAGCCCGGCCCGCGCGGGAACGAAGGTCCGCAAGGACCCGAGGGCCCAATCGGCCTTCCCGGAGAACCCGGTGCGCAAGGCGTGCCCGGAACACCGGCAGACATTGGGCCGATGTTGACCGCGATTGCCCAGCTCATCGAGCTGGAAAAGTCGCGATCGCATGAGGGGATCATTCCGGGGGTGTACGCCGTACGCGACACCCCCCAGGCGCCGAAGTATACCTACGAGTCGCGAAAATGGTGGGAAGCTGTCCTGCCTTCCGCGATATCGGGGTACTTCTTCAGCCGGGGTATGAGAAACCTCCGCCCCAGCCAAACCCAGATCGCCCAAACCCAAACGGGTGGCGGCGCCAAGATCGGTGACTCCACGCTCAGAGTCACAATTGGCGCCGTCACCGCCGGTGGCGCGACCATCGCTCCCGGAGCGGTGGTCGCCGAAGGCGGCGCCGGAGGTCTCGGTGGCGAAGGCGGGCTCGGCGGTGCCGGAGGTGCCGGAGGGCTTGGCGGCTTGGGCGGTCAGGGCGGCAATGCCGCTCCAGTGACCGTAACCGCCACTGGCGGCGCGGGTGGACTTGGCGGCACAGGAGGCGCAGGCGGTAACGCCGCTCCCGTGACCGTAACCGCCACCGGCGGTGCCGGTTACGGCGCCGCTGCCGCTGCCGCAGCCGTAGCCGCGGCAGCGGTCACCCCGACCTCCGGGGCGGCAGCTAACAACGGCAGTTCCGCCTCCGCTGGCGGAGCTGCCGGTCCTAAGTAACCCCTCTGGCAGGGCGCCTTAGCCGCCCTGCCTGTACCACTGTTCACTAAGGGCGACCCGCAAGGGTCGCCCTTACCCATATCCAAAACCAAAACTGCCCAATGCAGCACCCAAGCCCAAAAAGCACACTTACGAAGTGTACTTTTTTACAGGTTCAGCAAAGTTCCGCGCTTCATCTCGAGAGACACGAGTCAGGGCTACCGTTCACTCGCCCCTCACCAGACCCTTGGTGGGGGGCGCTTTTTTTATTCAAACCCATTTTTGCAAGCCCGACGGGCTTGCAAAAATATCCAAAATTACCTTCCTTTTAACCAAACAATCTCGGACTTTTTTCTAAAATTGTAATGTTTTTAAGGATCTTTTGAATTTTTTTTGGGGGAAACTTCTTTAGTTTTTTTACTGCGCGCCTGTCAATTTTTACCTGATAGTCCATCTTTTAGGCCTTCAAAACCGACAAAATCTCGTTTAGATGATTTTATTTTTTGGGACAAAATACGACTATCAACCAAATCTTCTAGATCATCAAGATTGAGAGCACAGATAACCGCCTCTATCTTTTTAAGCCTGGCGTCAACCTCTCTAATTGTAGGATGTGTTCTGATTCTCATAATTATATTTTACCAAACCTTGGGATGTATTTCAAATCCTATAGCTAAATTTCCCAATACTTCCGCCATAAATTCTAATTGCGCATTACTCAATTTTGCAAATTTTCTCATAACAACCATTTAGAAATCTATCAATTCTGCAACAAAATCAAAAACTCTCCGAGCATTATTGTACGCCTGCTTGGCTTGCTTCAGGGTAATTTCAGATTGTTTTATTCCGGGATACCGCGACCCGACATAATAATCAGTTAGGACAAAAATTTCTTTTTTAACCAGCGTAATGTCCGACCCCGTTTTATTCGCCAGTTGATAAAGTTTCGTTAAATCGTGTTCTTTGGGGTATGAATTGGCACTATAAAGCAACAACGCTTTTAATATTTTCTCTACTGCTTGCTGGCAATGAAAACCGGCAGCCCAGCCCGGCGCCTTTGCCGTCAATATTGCTTCAGCGGCAATTAAATCGCCTTCTGCTTTTGCAATCCATTCTTTAATTTCTTCCTGATAATGATGGGTTTTTCTCATATAATGTTTTACCTTTTGATAAAACTGTTTCTATAAAATAATTTGGAGTTTGTAATTCTTGTGGCGTATAAACCATAATGTCAACTCCCCGCGAAGGGTAGTTGACAATTTTCTTTCTAACCGTGGTCATTCTGTCAAAAAATTTCTCTCTGGTATTTTTAATAATAAAAAGATCGTAATCGCTATTTTTGTTAGGCTTTCCCATAGTAAAAGAACCGAATAAAATAATCTTTTCGGGCTTATATCCTTTGACAATTTGATCGGTAATAGATTTGAGTTCTGGATTGACTTTGGGTGATTTCATACTCTCACTATATCAAATCCTTGACTTTTGGTCAAGCAAAATTAATGTTTATGTCCGTTTCGGGTCTAAGGTATTGACTTTTTCGACCGTATATGTTATAATGCAACTCTTGACAATAAATAATCACTAATCAAATCTCGAATTTAGTCACGAATAATCGCGAATAGTAAAAAGGATTTAGACGAATGGGTTGCGTTAAAGCAAGACATTCGTTTGAATCTTGACAATTGGTTTTTTTCCAACGGGCAGCTGCGCCCGATAAGCAGCGCCTTCAAGTGGAAATCGGCTATAAGCCAATCCCTTGGAGAAGAAAAGTCGGTAGGATTGAGAGCTCCTGCCGCCGCCACTGGAGGTGTCGTTATGAAAACGCTCTCCGCCGCCTTCGTGGCGGCGGCATTTTCCCTCCTCCTTTCCGCGCCCTTGTGGGCGCAGGGACAGGAGTCGCCAGCAGACGAGGGCGAGGGTATTACGGAGGGCACGCCCGTGCCCGACCCAGACGCCCCAACCCTTCGGACCGTCGTCGACGAGGCACAGCGCCTTGTAAACGACGCGATGAAGGGGGTTGTCCGGTCGGACAACCCACGACTGGCGGAGATTGAGCAACAGCTTCGGCTGTTGCAAAATCCGCCCAAGCCGTCTCGCCCGACCCGCCCCACAACCCGCGGGTCCCGACCCACGCCCAACGCCCCCGCCCCCAGTTCCCCCCAGTCCATCAACGGGCACATCGGGGATCCTGGGCACGGCACGACCGAGCACCTCGTTTTAGAGGTGTGGGGCGTGTGCAGGCAACTGCGCGCGCTCCATGGAGGCGCTAAGGAAAGCAAGAACGAGCTCCTTGCGATCCGAAACCGCCTTGACCGAGTCGACCAGGCGCTCAAGAAGTTTGACGAGCGCCTGACTACCGAACAAGAGGAACGGCAAAGTGATGATACCACACTTGTCGTCCTCTTCCTGCTCCTCTTTGGAGCAGGAATGTTCTTCATCGGCATCACCCACACCCACCAACAAGGAGACTGAAACAACATGGACACAACCCTCGTCGTTATTCTCGTCGTCGCCTGCCTGTTGGCAGGCGCCGGGATCGGAGCATGGCTTGTATCGCTCCGTCCCCAGCCCGCGCCCCAACCCAACAACGCAAACGCCCTCACCCCGACCGTCGGCGACCGGCTCGTCGCCGAGGCAGCCGGAACCAAAGCGGTCCGGCTTGCCCATGGCGCCCCCGCCCCGCCCAACGCGGGGGGGGAGTCCCTGGTAGAAGGCGGACTGTTCCGCCTCCTCCCCGGAGGAGGGTTTGAATGGCAGGAGTACAAACCTGCCAGGATCGAAGTCGAGTCCGCGGGCGAGCGGATCGATCGGCTGGAGCGAGACTTTCTCGCTACCCAGCCCCAACCCACCCCCGAGACCCAAGCCCCCGCCTCGACCGTCGTTACGGTCGAGACAGCAGGCGCTCAAGCGGACTCCGCGTCCGCTTCGCTCGCCGAACAGACCGCCGCCATTGTGGCGGCGGTCAAGGAAGTGTTGGCCGCCGCCAACCCGGCGAGCACTACGCCCGCCCCCGCCACCGAACCCGCGCCGCCCCCACTCCTGACCATCGTCCCGGCTGGCACCGAGCCGGCCGAGGGTCCCGCGCCCACCTGACCAATGAGCCCTGCTCGTCGTATGCCTAGCATACTGACGGGTGGGGCTTTTCTTTTATCTAAAATCAAATATAATGAAAATATGTTTACAGACCAAACTGAATTAGATCACTGGAAAAAAGAATTTTTCCGAGAACAAATAACTGCTAACACACATCACCCATTAATCACAGAATTTAACCAGTGCTACAAAGAGGATAACAACGACACGCGACTGATAGAACTATGCGCTGAGATAGTAGATTATGATACTAGCTGGAAATCAAAATCAGGCAGAATAGCTGAAACCCAGATAGTTGGCGTAATGAAAAAATTGAGCTTACCAGGCGTATTGATAGAAAGCGCGCCTATATCGCTTGATATGCCAAACGGTTCCAGCAAAGTGGATATGGTAATGGTTTTTGGTAGTGGTAATTTTTGGTTGCCAATCCAGTTTATGGAAAGCCGTAAACATCTTAGTAAAGAAGGCAGGGGTGATATAATTAAAAAATATCGCTATTGCGTAGAGCATAAAATTAACCCCATTAAAAGATACAAAAACAAGCCAATGTTTGGCGGAAAAAATTTGCCGATAGCATTGGGCAATGTGGAGCAAAACACTCTTGTCAATGATAATGCCAATGCAATTGGCGCTGAATTTGTTCGATCTTTAATTTTTAGCATAGACCCAAGCGCAAGAAATAAAATCCTTTATGTTGGTCCAGACGAAACAAAAAAGCTCGAAGCATATCGCCTCGAGCTACTGAAAATGCTAGCCGATATTCAAACAGCTAAACATTCTTGAATGGATTTGATTGATTGGAGACTCTTTTTTTGGTCGTCGGTTATCAAACCAATGTCTATCTCTAGCAAACAAATAGCCATGCGCAAATAATGCTGGAGGTTTTTTTTGTGTACTTCTGATATTTTTTCATAATCCCCTAGGTTGATACCAAGCGCTTCACAAATAACCTCGGGAGTATAGTAACCAGTATGGCACAGAGCTTCTTTGTTTTCCAAGATACCAACCTCCCTTGACGCGTTCGGTCTCAATTGTATACTAAAAACAAAATAAAATCAACTGTATAATATCAAAAAGCATAATAATTTTATATTGCCTTCGTTTGTATCGTCGGAAATCGTAATTTTACGTTCTTTGTTAGTATCCGTCGTATCATAGTATTCTACACTGGTTATTCCGCCTTTATCGTTAAAATTAGAACTTTCGATAATTATGCTCTCTTTGAAATCATCAGGGTAATGTTTGTTAAATATTACCCAATATTCTTTCATATCGCCATCTTTTTTAGCGTTGAGGCGCGCCCTAGGCTGTATTTTGTTTTGTATTTCTAGCCAATTAGTTTTTGGCGACTCGCCAGCGTCGCTATCAGCCCCACTTTGACCACCAACAATACTACGGGCTAGATCTAACAAACCAGGTATCTTGCTCTTATCACCACTTTCGGCGATTTCTTGAGCTTTTGTTAACACATTCTGCACCTTTTCGGCGATTGATAGCTCGCTTGATACTGGCGGTTCGCTTGGCGTTTGATTTGTGGTTCCCTCTGGCGTGGACGCAACGGGTTGTTCCGATCTTTCAGAATTGGCTTCGCTTTCTGCTGGCGCACTGGCTTGCCCTAAACTTGCCCTACTGGTTGCGCTTTCTGCTACCGCTGGCGTTTCTGTCTGAGCTGATTTTTCGCTCTTTATGTAATCAGGCGCGAGATTAACTATACTTCCAAACCCTGCTCCCGCCACCATACCCCATAACTGCCCCATCAAGTATTGGGTGGCTTGAGATGTTGTTTTTGACTTAATAAGCGCGCCTACGAGCTTACCCGGAATCTCCAGCTTATGCCCATATTTTTCACCTATTTTTTCAACGGTTAAACTATTTTGTAACCATGCCTGAATATGCTCTGCTTTTGGGTTTAAATGTTTTATTTTTTCAGCAAAATATTTCGCCAGATATTCTCTGTCATTCATATTTTTATATAACGAATAAAAAGCGTCACCCACCTTTTTGACCACATGCCTCACCCCATCTCCGTCCAAATCCAAGCTCACTCCCTTACTGGCAATCGCTTTAGCCACTTCTGGTATCTTTCTGGCTATTTCCCAATTACCGGCCAAAAATCCGCCTGCCCCTGCCATAACTTCCTCTAGTCCGTTAAATAGCTTTTGAGATCTCTGGTAATCAATGGCCAAGTTCCAACGATTTCGACGCTCCTCTCGCGATTGAAGTTCGCCAATAATGCCATCAATAATCACGTTAGGGTTGCTCTTATCTTCCTCGCTTTCGCCAATATATTCTTGAATTATCTGATAATAATCCCCAATATCGCGAGCGATTGCCTCCCTTCTTTTCTTTTCAAACGGATGCCTAGCTAATTCTGCCAATATCCTTCCGCCACCACTTCCTGCCCAAGTAAACAAAAATGCCATTCCTTTCACTCCAATCGGCACCATTCCCCAGCCACCTGTCAGGGTTATGCCGATTGCCGCGCCAACCGTCATCCCAGCGCCAGTCCACAGCATTTTATTACGAAATTTTACTAATTTTTTATTTACTTGCGACTGCAACTCCACATTTGGAACGCCTGCTTCTGTATTTAGTTTGGCGCAGAGTTGGCTCTCGAGATAATTATCTAGACTCTCTGCCCCGGTTTCACCGATCTTCAAAGTCTCAAAAACGATTTGCTTGGTTTTTTCGGTTTGATCAAGCTCCGTATTAACTATAATTTCCGTAATCTTCTGTCTAGCTTGCTCATTTTTCTCTTCTACTGTTGGCTCTGGGACTGATTCTTGCTCCGAACTAGACCTTCTAAACCACAACATATTTATTGCTTATTTTGAGATTGTTTTAGGGCTTCTTGAGTAATGCCCGCCATTTCTATTTTGTAAATCATCGCCTCTTGAAGGAAAAACTTTTTAACATCTATTTTTCTAGCGATTAAAAATTGGTCTATTTGAGCTTGGTCGCCTGCTTCTAAAACCCTTTTCCATTCATCTAGATCCTGCTCGGGCATTGTTTCGAAAACTCTCTGCATCGCGCGATTTTTTATCGTCGCCATCATTTTCTGATATAATACTTGTTTTTTCTCCTCTGGCATATTTTTGGCACCCATTAGCTCCAAGATGTCTTTATTCAAAATATCCTCGGTGGAAATTTCGTCGGCAGGAGGAATAGAGGCGTTAACTTGGCTTGAGGTTGGCTGGGTTTGGGCTTGGCTTTGTCCGTCGGTCAAGGCGCCACCAGCGCTAGCGCCAGCTAGATTATTTTGATCCTGCCCAACAGCTGGGGCAGCTGTGTCCTGATTGTTGGCTAAATTTTGCGTGTTCATAATTTTCTCCCGCTCCTGAATTGCGTTTCAAAGCAGAAAGCAAGTTCAGGAAGTCCGCCAAAATGAAATCTACCGTGCCCGCCAAAGTGAAATCTAATTTGAGAAGAGAAATAATCATCTACTTCTCAAAGAGATTGGACGACGGCGGGTTTGCAGTAACATATAATTAGGTTTCTGTAAGAGATTGAATGACGGCGGATTAAATTTTTACTTTACTTTTAATTATTTTAACTTATTTTTAACTTTTTTAATAATTTTCTCCGCAATGGCTAATGCTTTTTCCGCGTCTTTTTTGGTATGAAATTCAAAATAAGCATCTGGATATCGGGTTTCAAAATAACAACCAGACAACCATTTAATGCTTCTAATATCAATATTGATTTTTTCTCCGTTTTTGCGCAGAAGACTCAGCAATTGAGCTAGATCGTGTGTTTTGGTGAATTTTATTTCTTTGTGTGTTAGCCAACCCTTAAAATATTTTTCAACCGCTTGCTGGCTATGAAAGCAAGCATTATTAAATAATTTCGTTTGCGTCAAATAACCAGCGGATTTTAAATCTTCCTCGGCAAATAATATCCATTCTTTAACGAATTGTTGTTTTGTTTTTTTCATAAATAGTTTGACCTTCATCTAATGCTTCGCGTAAAAAAAACATCCATTTAGGCACATCTGAGACCTCTTCTGGTGAATAAACGCGAGGTTCTATTCCGTAAATATCTCGTAGTTTAACAAGCACTTGGTAGACCCTTTGATGCGGACGCACTTTATCCACTCCTTTTTTAATAATCAAAAGATCTATGTCGCTATCCTCGTTAAAATCGCCGTGGGCGACCGAGCCGTAGAGAATGATTTTTTCCGGATCGTAGTATTTGGCGAGGCGTGCCACCGCTTTTTTTATCTTGGCGTCAAATTGTTTTTTAAGGGCTGACCTAGTCATATTTTATAATTTAATTATGCAATTATTTATCTGTGTTATTTGCGTATCCGTATATGATTTTATTATATAAATTGCTTGACTTTTTGTCAATTGTGTGGTATGATTGCAATCTAAAAGTTTAAATCTCAAATTGCCTCATCGGCAATCGCCGTAGAGGCGATCTCAAAATTAAGGAACAGATAATTGGTTTTATTCCAGCGCTGTCATTCCTGAGTCGAATGAAATTTACTATCAGGAATCCATGCAATCAAGCCAGATATTTGTTTCTTGTAATTCTAGCCCCCGAAGGAGGAAGGAAAGATGCAGAAGACCCAGACCATCGAAAACCCCCAGACCAACTGGGAAGGGTGGGTCGCTTACCTCGCCAGCGCGATCAACGCGCTGGTAGAGGAAAATGAGGGGCGATTCTCCGCCATCGAGGCGGAGAACAGCGAGCTCCGCGAAGAGATCGCGGAGCTGAAAGGACGCCCCGAGCTCACGAAGGAGGCGCACGATCGCCTCCACCGCGAGCACTCCCGCGAGATGCGGGAGAAAAGGGAGACAGAGGAAAGCGCCCCCACCCACCCCGCCTCCGACCCAGCCCTGCCTCAGCCCAGCACGGCGATCGAGGCGCCCCCCCTCCCTGAATACCTGCAGTAAGGAGGGACTGTTCGCGCCAACTTGCGCCAGTTATGTGTCTCGCACACACATAGCTGGCGCGTTTTTTTTTAAAATTATATACCGCTGTTTTTTATCAAAAAACCCGCGTCCCATTTCTGGTAGCGGGTAATAAAACAAAACATCACACATTAAGAATCCAAGCCCAACATTGTTGTTGGCTGAAAATAGTTAACCCCCAAAGAATCAAGGAATCGCCCAAGCGCGCCTTGTTTCCCTATGGGCACATGGTATGGAATTACAAATTCTGGTTTAGCAAGCTGGAGCAACAACTTAATATCTAGCTGGCTTCCGTGCCCAGAATTATGGATATTTGCCTGCGCAAACACATTCTCCGGCGGATTTGTCCCTAAGGCGCGATAGGTGCTAGGTGAAACCACCGCATAGCCCTCCGAGCAGATAGCAGACAAACGACGCACCATTTCAACGACTGGCGCTTCGTTGCCGGGTATGATCTCACTAGACAGAATAATAGAAGCTTCCTTATGAAGGCGTAATCGCTGGCTTTCACCCAGCGAAGCTAATGTCAACACTGCGTATGGCTCGGCTTGCGATCCTGTGCAGGCAATCAGTTCAGATCCAAACCCCAAATACTCTCCATCAAACAGCTCAAGAGATTCTCCAATCCCCCAAACCGTTTCCATGGCAGTGCCTTTGGGATGAAACGAACCAATACCCAGATCGCGCGCCTTTTTACCAATCATTTGCCAACGCTCAAGATTGGAAGCAAAACCAGATACGATAATCTGCTTCGCTCCTTTTACAAGCAAACGACCCAACACTTTGCCAACAGTGCTAACCGTCTCGTCCTCTGATTGGGTATAACCAGGGCGATCGCAGTAAAGCATATCAGCAATCACAATATCAAACGGTCTCTCAGCGCACAGCACATCAACCATCACCTGCGCCATTTGAGAGCCACCGTAATTCTCCTGCAATCGAAAATCACTCATAAACAGCACCTTAAACCACTTGTCACCCGAAAGCTTAACCTTAATGATAAAGCTCTTAGTCCCGGGGATAGAGTGAGGCACTGTAAAGCTAGTTACCTTAACAAGGTTGCTCAAACTCACGCTCGAGCACAACCCTTCAAGCTTGGCTATCTGGGGAAACTCTTGCTCGTTATACTCAAACATCGCCTCTGTCATTTTCTCACCAAATGGTGATAGATGAAGTATCGGCAAATTATCGTCCCCAACTACTTCGCGCGCCATAGCGTAAAACTCTGGCAACGCTCCTGCATGGTCAAGGTGGCTATGGGTAATAAACAGATGCTTGATTTTGTGGAGAATATCCTTGAGCGAGTCAAGGTAATGACTACTCGATTTTGATACATGGGCTTCTTGGTCGACGATTGCGTCTTCTGCCCCTAAACTACCGGGGGCTTTTCCGCAATCAATCTCGATCCAAAAATCCTCTTGCTTAAAATGAATCGGAAAACAATTGCGCCCAACTTCACGCAAACCTCCAAGGCAAGAAATACTCAAACAAGGATTGCTAAAAAGTCTATGATGCTTATGCACTTTGGTTCCTCCCTTTTTTCGCAAGTTGTCAAAGATCAGTATTAAACTGAAATAAGAAAGCTTGTTAAGAGCTTGTCTGATAACTGCTCTTGAAGCGAAAATGAAATTATTTTAGGCGAAAAAGGAAAATTATGAGGAAAGGTAGCTAATGCTACCTTGACGACTAATTTTCATTTTAGAGCCAAAATTAATCATTTGTAGCTATCAGATGTAGTTATTAGACAAGCTCTAAAGCCCTTTATATTTTAGTTTAAATTTTGAATAATTTTGAGATTGTAATAAATATACCATATCCCTTGACAAATGTCAATATCTATGATATAATCCTAACTTAAAGTAAAAACAGAAACAGATACTTGGTTTTATTCCATCGCCGTCATTCCCGAATCGAATAAAATTCGCTATCGGGAATCCATATAATCAAGCTAACTATTTGTTTCTTAGAGCCTGTCTAATAACTGCTCTTGAAGCGAGAATAAGATTATTTTAGGCGAAAAAGATAAATTATGAGGAAAGGTAGCTAAAGCTACATTGACGAGTAATTCATCTTTTGTAGCCAAAATAAGCTATTTACAGCTATCAGATGTAGTTATTAGACAGGCTCTTGCACATTGACAACTTGACAGCAAAACGCTTCGCAAAATCTGCCAAAACCAAAGGAGGAAAATCCAATGGCAGACGAATCCACAGGTACCGCAGAAGCCATCCCAGAGGGTGGTGAGGACACAAAGGTCGAGGTCGAGGACGTTGGCGAAAGCCAGACGCCCGAGACCGAGACAGACAACGAGCAGGGCGGGAAGACCGAAGAGGTCGTTGACCCTATGCCCACAGCCCTCGCCGACCTCGCGGACGAAGCGCTCCGCGCGCTCATCCACGAGATCGCATCAGATGTCGCCCTTGAAGCCCTTACGGGCTTTGGGGAAGACATAGACAAGACAACCAAGCGGATGGATGAGGCGCGTCAAGCGCTACTCATTGAAATCCGCACCGGACGCGAGGCGTCCGAAGCCGAGGTTGTGGCTGGCGCTGCCAGCATCGTTGACAACCTCGGCAAAAGCGTTGCCCGGACCCAGTCTAGCGTGCCCGAACTCCGGGCAGAGCTGGTAAGGTCCGAGCAGGGGCTGCGCCGGGAGATCGAGGAGCTCCGAGAGGGAATGAAGTACCTCAACGACGAGCTCCAGCTCTGGAAGGGAACGGCGCAAAATCTGGCGCGGATCCTCGAAGCCCGCAAGGTGCTTCAGGAACTCCAGCCCCAGCCTGCCCCGACCCCAACCAAGACGTCCGCAAGCCCGGTATCCGCCCCGACCCAGCCCGAACCCCGGTCCGCACCCGACCTGCCCGACTTCTTACGGGATGTGAGGTGAGCCCCAGTGGCAAACCCCACATTCTTTGAAAGGATCGGCTTTGGGGAGGTGATAAGGGAGCAAAAGCAGAGAGAGGTTGAAAACGAGCTTTACGCTCGCAAGATTCAACCCCACCCTACTGCCCGTGCGCCCCAGCCCCCTCCCCAACAAACCAAACCAGTTCGCCTGCGAGGATCAGCGGAGAAAGTTTTCCGCGAGGTCTTCAAAAGCGAACCCGGCTGGAGAGGCAAACCTAACCCCAAAACCCTTCCGCTGGACATTTTGTTCGGACCAGTTCCGAGCAACCGTTATAGCGCGAGAAATGGGGAAGGGCGTTCCCCTCGTCCTCAGGCAACTGAGGGTGTGGTGGAGTTTCGCAACTGGATCCCCGGTCACCGGGGAAAAGTTGTGATTCATCGCGAACAGCTTTCTGGCGAAGAGTACGCAAGTGCTCTTGCCGAAGCTAAAGCGATCTGGGCTTGCCCAGAGCTCCATCACAAGTACGAGGGTAAGCTGGTGTCACATCGGCAACCAGCCCCAGCACCGCCAACTTTGCCCGAATGGCTTCGCATTTCTGCGTCGGCTATCCAGCCGGCAATAGAAGCAACATCGCAGCCACAAAGGCTAACCTCCCAGATCTTGGAGCTATGCCCAAAGCTCCTTGATTTTCGACTCGCAATGGGCAGAAAAGGTTCCTGATTACCCTTGTTCCCAAAATCAGAATCCATTCCCCGAGGAGGGAAAACAGACCATGAACCCCGTAATCACCGCCTTTCAGGCGGTCGTAAAGTACCTCTTCGCCCAAGGTGAAGAGGCGATCAGCCAGACCATCGAACTGGCAAAGAGCCAGTTCGATGCCATCACCAGCGCGCTTGCCCAAAAGACCGGGCAGGAGCTGGCGAATGTCGCTAGCGCGCTCCAAGCAATGGTCGAAGTGGAATACACCTCGATCGGGGCGTTTTGCCAAGCGGTCGAGGCAAAGATTCTGGCGAGCGCGGGAGCAACCATCCCCGCCTTCCTCGCCACCGCCCCGACCCCGACCCAAACCCCCCAGCCCAGTGCCCCCCCCACTCCGGACCAGATCACCACTGTCAAGGCGTTGGTCCGCGCCGGCGCGGACGCTGACGAAGCGTTTCGCGTCGTCTTGGGGCGGAACCAGGACGGCACCGAATGGGTGCCAACTGGCAAGCCCGGCGAGTGGGCGAAAGCCCGCCAGCTCGCCTATGGGATGACGATCATCTTGTCGATGAAGGAGGAGGAGCCCGAGGCGCTAAAATGGCTCCACCACTTTCACGACAAGACCAAGGAGGCTATCCTGCACACTGCCAAAGAGGCAGAATCGGTGCAGGACTGGCGGGAACGTCTCGTTCGGCAGTACGCGGGCGCTGTTCGCGCCCGCAAAGCGAATGAGACCGTAGTCGCGATCGGAGCGCAGTGGGGGTTCGACATCGACCTCCACACCATCGCCGACAAAGGGGAAGAAGGAGCGGAGGAAAACGGCACCACCACAGTGCCAGACTTCCTCCGTCGCTCCTAGCCCCCGCCCCGACCACCCCCGAAAGGAGTTTTACTCCCCAGCCAGTGAGCTGATTACTGGCTGGGGAGACATCCAAAATCAGCCCCTGCCTGCTTGGGTTAAAGCAGAGATCATGATGAAAGGAGGTGTCGCGCGATGCGGCGCCACCTGACCATCTAGCCCGCCGCCCACGCAAGGGCAGGCGGGCGACCCCACAACCCACCCCCCGGGGAGAGCCCACCCGGGGGAATCCCCGTCCGTCCCCGCCAGCAATTGCTGGCGGAGGTTTTCTTTTGCAAAAATATAGTCCTTTAACCTTGACAAACGGATAAAAATATGGTACAATTCAAATGTCTCAAAATCAAGAAGAAAGGTTGATGATTCGAAATGTCCGAAGAGAAAGTTCGTTTTGTCCCGGCGCTCGTCGAGGCGGAGATTACCCGCCTCGGAGTGCACGATTACGGCTACGGAGACGTAGCCGTAATCGTAGAAGGGTCCCCCGATTTCCCCGACCCTGAGGTCGGGGACCAGCTGTACCTCCTTGACGGGGTAGTAATACCCGTCAAGGAATCGGGGATGCAGGTTGGGGATCGCGCCGTCATCGGCGTGATACCCAACAAAAATCCCGACGCGCCCCAGCGATTCGTCGGGATCTTCCTCCAGCGGGAGGAACTGGAGGAACCTGCTACCGCCACCCCTGCAACCCGGCGCCTCGCCATCGAGGTTGAGGCGCCGACAGAACTCCTGCGGGACGCCAGCCGCTGGCTGGCAGACGCGCTGGCGGAGTTCGGCGAGAAGTTTCCGGAGGCGACCGCAAACCTCCGGATCCTGCCCGCCTAGCCCTGCCCCCGCCCGCGACCAGATCTGTCTGTGCCCGCCCGTCCCTTTGGACGAGGCGGGCTTTTTTTATAGAAAAAAAGCTAATCAGACGCGAATTAAATCGCGAATAATCACGAAATCGCTAATCAAATCTCTAATTTGAGCACTAATAATCGCGAATACAAGTTTAAGAGATTGCCACTCCCGCCAGCTGGCGGAATCGCAACGACAAAAATGGCAATCGCAATGACAAAAGGTTAAAAATCTGCTACAATTAATATATGAAACCAAACCAAAAATTTATCTGGGACTATGACGCCCAGTCGCTTGATCTAAAAAATCCGCAGGTTTTAAAATGGTATCTCGCGCGCAAAGTTAATTTTGGCGATTGGCAGTCAATTGACCATAATTTACTTAAAAAATATCTATCCCAACTTGATATTGACCCAACCTTAAAAAAAATGCTTAAAAAATATTATGCTTACCAAGCCACAAAAACTCGCTCTTAAAATAATTTTTGACTCTAATCTGGCTAAAATCAGCGCTTGGGGCGGCGGGACCGCGCTATCAGAAGTGTATTTGCATCATCGTCGATCTAGCGATATAGATATAATTCTGTCTCAAATGCCACCATTAAGCGATCTAACTTTATTAGTTAAACAAATAAAATCTGCGCTCAGGGCAGGCAAGGTTATCTCTTATTCTAAAATGAATCGTTTTCAATATGTGTTTATTAGCGCAAAAACACAATTGAAACTTGAATTTGTTTTTTATCCTTTTGTAAAATTGAGCAGAATTAAACGGTGGGGAAATGTACGGGTGGAATCGCTTTTTGATATGGCTGCGTCTAAAACCTTGGCGAGTTATCAACGCCATGAGCCAAAAGACACGGTAGATATGTATTTTTTGCTAAAAGATAAATTCCCCCTTGCCAAGTTGGTTAAGGGGGTTGAGAAAAAATTCGGCGAGACAATTGACGCGGCCCATTTGCTGGCAAAATTGACTGATAATTTAGAAAAGTGCCTGGCAATAAAACCGTTGCTGTATAAAAAATTTGATAAAAAAACCGTTGAAAAATTCTTTCAGCAAGAATTTAATCAATTAAAGTTCTAAAACTCGCCAGTCGCTGAAACCGTTTCCACCCCGTAGGTGAAAATAGAATTAGAGCAATTAGAAATTTTTGTGCTATAATACAACAAAAGGAGGAAAGTTGGGCTTTTTATCTTGGTATTATCCAACCGGGATTTTGCAGGTGGGAAAAATTTTTATATTTGCTCTGCGCTGGGAAATTGAGACCTTCTCAATTTTTGAACTGGCGCGCACGCTTTTTTCGCCCTGGCGCCGCGACATAATCTACGCGGTCCATCCCACCTTGCAACAACTATTTCAAATCTTTGCTCTGAATCTGGCCTCGCGATTTTTTGGACTGATTATCAGGTTGGTTACTTTAATCGCCGGTTTGTTGATTGTGGTCATTTCGTTGATCTTTTTCATCCTGCTTTTTGCGGCGCTGGCATTTTTACCCCTCAGTTTGCCGCTCATCTTAGTGTCAAGCGCGCTTTTGTTTTTTTACCATCCATTTTCGCCTTTTGCCTATCTGGCACTGTTGATCTTTATTATTTTAGCCCATATAATTTTTGAACTTTATCAAAAACCATATCTTAAAAATCCGCCTTTGCCTGAATCGTTAGTGGAAGCAATTGTCAAACTTCACCGCTCCGAATCAATCAATTTGGCGCCGTTTCTTGACTTTGAAGCCAAACAAATTTTTCTTAAGAGCCCGAATCTGAGCGAACTGAGAAAAAGGTTGATAGAGAGCCAAAAGGCGCGCTTTATTTTTTCCCGCGCCGCTATCAATCCATTAACATTGCCGGAAAATCATCACATTTCTGCCACGGCTGAGCAATTTTTGCTTTTTGCCGGAGAGCAGGCCGTGCTGGAAAAACACCAGCGGATTGAGGAAGGCGACCTGATTCTGGCGCTGGCGCATTTTGATCCCACTCTTACCCATATTTTAGCCAGTCAAAATCTTGACCAAAAAGACCTGGCGCAGATCGTTTATTGGCAAACCCATCTGTGGAAAATCTATTATCCGGTCTCGGTCTTTATCCAACCCGCAAATTTTCAAACCACCGGCGGTATCGCTAAAAACTGGGCGTCTGGTTACACGCCCGTCTTAGATGAATTTTCCAGCGATATTACTGAAATGGTTGTAAGCAAAAAGTTGGATTATATTTATCTGGCACACCGAACAAATACCGAACAGATTGAGACCGTACTGAGTCGGAGCGGAAAACACAATGTCATTTTGGTTGGTCCTCCGGGCATTGGCAAACAAACCACAGTGATGGGCTTGGCGCGAAAAATTTTAATCGGCAAAACCCTACCGCAAATAGCGCACAAACGAGTTGTTAGAGTTGACCTGAACACCGCGCTTTCCGCTTCGTCAGGGCAAGAAGTTGAGCAACGACTGATCAGAATTTTGTCAGAAGTCAGCCGCGCCGGCAATGTAATTTTGTATATTGAAGATATCGAGCGGCTCTTTGAAAATCGCAATCTGGCGTTAGGCGCGATTAACGCTACCCAAATTCTTTTGCCTTTTTTAAATTCAACCCGAATGCAACTGATTGCCACCACCACTAATCAAAGTTATAATTCCTTCATCATCAATCAACCCGGGCTGAGCGAGGCGTTTGAAAAAATTGATATTAAAGAACCAAATATGAGCCAATCGCTCCGTATCGCCGAAGAGGTCGCGCCCCAAATTGAAGTTAAAACCAATACTTTCTTTCTTTATGGCGCGCTCAAAGAAATTGTCAACCAAGCCGACCGCTTGTTTGCGAGCCGCCGTTTTCCGCAAAAAGCCATTGATTTGACTGACGAAATCGCCAGTTTTGCCTCCAAAAATAATCTAAAAATTATTACTCCGCAAATCGTTGATCAATATATTTCAACCAAAACAAATGTGCCGATTGCCGAGGCAAACGCCCAGCAAAAACAAACCTTACTTAATTTAGAAACCAAACTTCACAACAATATGGTCAATCAAGAGCAGGCGGTCAAAGCAGTCGCAGACGCCTTGCGCCGATCTTTTGCCGGCGTAGCCAGCCAGGGCAAACCTATGGGGAATTTTCTATTTATCGGTCCGACTGGGGTGGGCAAGACCCAGCTGGCGCGCTCGCTCGCTGAGGTCTTTTTCGGCTCGCAAAAACAGATTTTACGATTAGATATGAGCGAATTTCAGCAAACCGAAGATATCTACCGACTAATAGGCGAACAAAAGGCGAACATACCCGGCATTTTAACCGCGCGCATTCGGGAAAAACCTTTTACCTTACTGCTTTTAGACGAAATTGAAAAAGCCCACCCCAACATCTTAAATCTCTTTTTGCAAATTTTAGACGAAGGGCAAATTACCGACACTTTTGGCGAAAAAGCCTATTTTAAGAACGCTCTGATCATCGCCACTTCCAACGCCGGCTCGAATTTTATTCGCCAGGAATTAGAAAAAAACGCGCCGATGGAACAAATTTCTCCCAAACTTCTGGATTACATTCAAAACCAAAAAATTTTTACGCCTGAATTCTTAAACCGCTTTGACGCGATCATCGCTTTTCGCTCGCTCAAAATTGAAGAATTAGAACAAGTGATGGAAATAAAAATCAGAAAATTAAATCACCAACTGAAAAATAAAGTGATGGTTAATCTTTCCGGCCAGGCAATCAAAAAACTTGCCATATTAGGTCAAGATCCGGAATTTGGCGCCCGGGCATTAGAAAGAGTGTTGCAAGATAAAGTTGAAAACTTAGTTGCCAACGCCATACTTAACAATCAAGTTGCAGCCAACCAAACTTTTGTAATCAGCGAAAAGATGATAAAATAGAATCAAGCCAAGCAGGCTTGACAATTTCTAATTTTTAATTTCTAATTTCTAAACAAATCTAAATGACCAAACTCCAAATCTAAAAAATTGTTTAGAATTTAGGATTTAGAGTTTAGGGTTTATCGGTAAGGAGGGTTGTGCCCCAGTATAAGGTGCCACAAAATATAGATTTGGCTGACCCCATAAAATTGCTTTCTGAAAAAGGGACTGCGTCCTCTAATTTCAAAAGCGCAATTTACGGGGCGAGACCTTGCCGCAAATTAACCCAGAGGAGTTCGTAATGCCTCAGTATAAAGTGCCACAAAATATAGATTTGGCTGATAAAATTGTTGGACCGCTTACCTTATTGCAGTTTGCCTATCTTTTGGTGGGCGGAATGATTGCCTTTGGAATTTTCAAAACCGGCAATTTAATAATTTTTATTTTAATCGGCGCGCCGATTGCCTTGCTTTCTCTGGCGCTGGCTTTTGTCAAAGTGCAAAATATGCCTTTTGGAAATTTTTTATTGAATATGATTTGGTTCACTCTTTCGCCCAAAGCGCGCGTCTGGCGCCATTCCCAATCCAGCCAACCAACTCAAATAAAAACAGACGATCAAAAAAATGCCAGCCAGCAAGTTGTGGAAAGAAAAATCCTGAATAAAAAAAACCTCTTTGAAATCAGCAAGAAATTGGACAGATAATAGAAAACAATGACAAAATCCAAATTGTTCCAAATGACAAATGAATACTAAAATCCAAAATCCTAATGACAAAAAGTATGATTTGGAAGAAAGAACCGCCAAGTTTGCCGAAGAAGTTTTAGTTTTCCTTAAAACCATCGAAGAAACAACCATAAATAAGCCGATCATCAGTCAGCTTGTCAGAGCGGTTACTAGTATTGCGGCTAATTATTGCGAAGCTGATGGAGCTGAGTCGAAAAAGGACTTTAAGCACAAGATAGCAATTTGCAAGAAAGAATCTAAAGAAACAAAATTATGGTTAAGAATGCTGGCAAAAGTCAATCCCGAAATACAAGAGAAATACCGCAAATTCTGGCAAGAAGCTCAAGAATTAACCTTGATTTTTTCAGCGATTTTTAAAAAATAATTTGACATTTCGTCATTTGTCTGCCAGCTGGCAGATTAGGATTTGATTTGAAATTTGACATTTGAGCTTTGAAATTCATAATTTATTATTATGCCCACAACTGCCTCAACTCAACAATCTGTGCCAATCGCGCAAATCAGAAAGTCCGTCGCGATTTTGAAAAGCGGAGGAATCCGGGCGATTTTAAGAATCACGCCGGTTAACTTTGCTTTGAAAAGCCAACAGGATCAAGAGGTCTTGGTGGGACAATATCAAAATTTTTTAAATTCGCTTGATTTTCCAGTGCAACTATTGGTTCAATCCAGAAAAATAGATGTCTATCCCTACCTTAAAGGTCTGGCGGATTTTAGTCAAAACATCTCGTCTGACCTGCTAAGAATTCAAATTATTGACTATATAAATTTTGTGCAAAAACTCACTGAGTTGGCAAATGTGATGGAAAAAATATTTTTTTGCGTGGTGCCGTACGAACCAAACCCAACGGAAAATCCCAGTTTTTTAAAGAAAATTTTTTCCAGCCGACCCAAAATTTCCATCAACAAAACCCAATTTGATAAATATCAGAGCGAATTAGAACAGAGAGTAAAAGTAATTGCGTCCGGGCTCGAAGCCATGGGACTGGAAGTAAAACGGCTTGACACTCAAGAAATTATTGAAGAACTCTACAATATCTACAATCCAGGAGAAGCGCACGAGGAACGGTTGGGTAAAATGGCAAAAATCGACGCGCCGATCATACATTCCAAGATGAAAAAACCAGCGCCCAATACCCTTTCTAAACCAGTTAGTAATCTGGCGCACAAACTTAATCCACCATCTTCGCAACTAACAACAGTCAATCAACCGACAGCCGAAAAACCAAGCCAGCCGCAACCAGCCGAAAAATCTCAACTCCAAAAACCATCAGCCACTATTGACTCTCAGCCAGCCATCGCCAGCCCACAATCACCAATCCAACCAGCGACAGAAACCAAACCGACCAACGAAACCATTCCCCAAACCGCTGATATTCCTTCTTCCGAACCAGCCCAAATTGCTCCGGATCAAAAAACGATTGATCCGCAAGTCGCGCTTGACGCCGAAGCGATACTGAAAAACCTGCAATAAAGAAACAAATAAGAGATAAAAATGAAGAATTAAGAATTGAAATAGTAAATCAAAAATTTCTTAATTTTAATTTGAAAATTATGCTTTTCAAAAAACCACAATCAGATCCGGCAAAAAAACCGATGTCAGTTGCCGACACCAATCCTCAAGCGCCCGGCGAAATCCAGGCAGGCGCCACCACTTTTATTGATATTGTGGCGCCCGCCGCCTTTGTCAATACTGCCAACTATGTCCAACTCAACAATTATTTTATCAAAACATTTTTTGTCTATACCTATCCTCGCTACCTCAACACCAACTGGCTTTCGCCGCTTATCAACCTTGACGCCACTATGGATATTTCAATGCATATTTATCCGGTTTCAACTCCTGACCTGATGCGCCAGTTAAAAAGACGGCAAACCAATCTTGAATCCTCACTATCCATTAACCGCGAAAAAGGCATGGTGCGCGATCCTGAATTAGAAACCGCTATCTCTGACATTGACGCGCTGCGCGACACTCTGCAAAAAGGCGAGTCAAAAATTTTCCATTACTCGCTTTACTTCACGCTTTACAGCCGCACCAAAGACGAACTTGAAACCCTATCAAATCAATTAGAATCAACCTTGGGCGGATTGCTCATTTACACCAAACAGACCTATTTGCAAATGGAACAGGGCTTTAACGCCAGTTTGCCGCTTCATCTGGACGAATTGCAAATTCTAAGAAACCTTGACACTGCCTCGCTCTCAACCACTTTCCCGTTTAACAGCGCCACCCTTACTTCCAGTCATGGAATTTTATACGGCTTAAACCGCCACAATAATTCGTTGATTCTTTTTGACCGCTTTGACCTGGAAAATGCCAACTCAACTATTTTTGCCTCCTCTGGTTCGGGAAAAAGTTTTTTGGCGAAACTTGAGGTTATCAGATATTTGATGTTAGGAACCGATGTGATAGTCGTTGACCCGGAAAACGAATACAAAAATTTGGCCGAGGCGCTGGGTGGATCATTTATTAGCATTTCGCTTAATTCTGACAAAAGGATTAACCCGTTTGATCTGCCAACCATCACCGCAGGCGAAACCGCCGAAACCGTGCTACGTTCGAATGTATCAATGCTCACCGGACTGATTGGTCTAATGACCGGCGGACTTACTCCAGACGAATCCAATATCTTAGACAAAGCGCTCTTTGAGGTCTATTCGCTCAAAGACATTACCACCGACCCCAATTCGTTTAAAAATCCGGCGCCCACCCTCACTGATTTGGAGCAGGTCCTGCAAAATATCACCGGCGCGGAAAATCTGATTAAACGACTGCAAAAATACCTTACTGGCTCGTACGCCGGGCTTTTTACCAAACCAACTAATTTTAATCTTGAAAATGGCTTGGTGGTTTTTTCAATTCGGGATTTGGAAGAAGGACTGCGACCAATTGCCATGTACACAATTTTGTCTTATATCTGGGCAAAAATCAGAAAGACGCTCCGTCGTCGGCTTTTGGTGATTGACGAGGCGTGGGTAATGATGCAACACGAAGACAGCGCCAAATTCGTCCATATGCTGGCTAAACGGGCGCGCAAATATTATCTCGGTCTCACGATTATTTCCCAAGATGTGGAGGATTTCTTGAATTCGCCGCAAGGCAGATCAGTGCTTAATAATTCTGCCATGCAAATTCTTTTGAAACAATCCACCGCGGCGATTGAAAAAATTAAAGAGGTCTTTAATTTGACTGAATCAGAAAAATTTCTGCTTTTGGAATCAGATGTGGGCGAAGGATTATTTTTCGCCGGCAAAAATCATGTGGCAGTCAAAATTATCGCTTCTTACACTGAGGAACAAATCATCACCACTGATCCGCGCCAACTTTTGGAGGCGCAACAAGGTCAAAACAGCGCTCAAGGATAAAGAACCCATTGCAAATCTCTCCAATCTACTACAATATGCCACATTTGGCTACAAAATACTCATCGTTCGTCATCGTCCGCCTTGGCGGATGCTTCCTCAAAGAATCCTCCCCGCGCTTTGGCGGGTCGGCATTCTTTATTAAATTAAAATTAGTAATGGGCTGCGCCCTCTTGTAATAAATATAAAATATGCTGTCTTTTGGCTCGGACAAAAAAAGTAAATCGTCATTTGGAATTCCTATTGCCGGCTGCGCAATCATCGGCATTATTATTTTATTTCTAAGCGCTTTGGGACTGATTTTCGGGGGATTGGGGGGGGAGGGTCCAGAGATAAGCGGAGAAATAAAATGTGAAAATATTCCAGAACCGCAACTAATAATATTAACCAAAGCGTCACAAAAATGGCAAGTAAAGGTTGAGTTACTGGCAGCGATCGGACAAAAGGAAAGCTCGTTTATTACCGGAGATATCAACCGGAACTGGAATACAGAAGTTAACCAACAAGGATCTGAAGATCACAAAGGACCTTTTCAATTTGCTGATACCACCTGGCAATCGCAAATAGACACCGCCCACAAACCGCCCCATAGTTCTCTCCTTGACGCTGGCGGAGATAGTTACGAGCAGGATTCAACGGGAGCGCCTGACGGAGACGAAAACATCTTTAGTCCCTGGGACAGCGCTTATGGCGCCGCTTTTATGTTTGCCATGAACGACGTCGATGGCAACATCACTCCCGACACCACAGTAGGACTTAAAAAAATAAAAGACGCTGTCTCAAAATTCCGCAAAGGCGCTGGCTGGGACGAAGGGGGAAAAGACGATCCGGTTGTAGTTAAATATGTGGACGATGTTTTGCAATTATATTCTCAATATAAATGCACCTACGGCGACTACGGCGACGGCGATTTTACCAATCCAGCCTACACCGATTGCCAGAACAAAATTATCAATCGAGCGGTTTTTTATTACAATGACAGCCAACGAAACTCTTCCAAATATGAATATAATCAAAACAAAAGAACCCAACATCAACCCAATAATAATCCCAAATATTTTGACTGCTCCAGTTTAGTTTCAAAAATCTATCAAGAAGCAGCATTGTTTCGTAATCAATATGCCACTACTGGATCAATCAGAGATAACCCTTCTAACTATAAACTTAAAAAAAATTCCTTTGATGATCGTTTGGCAGGCGACATTATCGTCCATTACTCAAGCCGATCAAATACCGGCCGGCATACCGGTATTTATGTTGGTAAAAATAAATATATTCACATTCCCGGCACAGGAAGAAAAATCAGCCTCTCCCGCATTCCTGCTGAAAATGCGATTATTGGTTTTTACCGCTCTGAAAAATGCCCAGCATCAAAACCCCAACCAACCAGCAGCACAACCAATTTTTCCGGCAGAACAGTTGTCATCGACCCCGGACACGGCACCGCTTCAAATAAAAGAGCCAATGAAGATATTCCAAACTGGCAGGTCTCATTAAAATTACAATCCGCCTTACAAAACAAAGGGTTTAAGGTTTATTTAACGCATGCTGGCCCTATCAAAAGAGAAAAATTGGGCAACAATGAAGTTGAAGATAATATTACCAGAGCCAAACGAGCCAATGCCAAAAATCCCCTTTTAACTATTTCTATCCATGGAGACCAGCCCAATGGAGTGGCGCTGATATATTATCCTTATGATCCAATCAATAATATCGCAAAATCCAGCAAAATGGCCGCGGAAACTGTTTGGTCTAATTATAAAAACATTCCGCCCATTTCTGAAAGCAAAAAGAAAGGGGCAAAAAGCGAAGATAGTTTTGACAACCCAACCACGCAAGAAAACAAAAAAGAACACGGTCGAGCGGTTTTAACAAAATCCCTCTACATTGATCATCCAATCATTACAATTGAAATGATAAATTTAGACACACAAGGAATAAATTGGATCTCGCAAGAACAGAATCAGCAAAAAATCGCCCAAGCCATTGCCAACGGAATAGAACAATACTATCAAAACAATGTTAAGTAGACATGTCGGTCGTCAGATCGCCATAATTTCTGCGCAAAAAAACGCGACAGAGAAAGTTTCTCTGTCGCGATAGATCGCGATAGATCGCGCTATTGCAAAACATATAATCCGAGATGTTCGCCGCCGAACATCATCACCAAATACAGTTTGTTGTCAAACCATTCCATTGAACAAACATAACCAGAAAATGTTGTTTTCTTCAGGGTTTTGCCGGTTTGAATATCTACCCTATACAAAACAGTATCGTTGTGGTCGCCCGGAACAGCCGCAAACAAACAATCACCTTTGATGGCAACCTGAAATACATTGCCCGCGCTGCTAAAACTTAATGGCACTCGTTTGTTGGTGTTAATATTATACAAAAAATCAGGATGCTTCTCGCTTGTAACTAACAAAATATGATTGTTTTTGCTAATGGGTCGGGCTTCACTGAATCCACCAATCTGGTCGTATCTTTTGCTTTTCCCGCTTTGTAAATCAATTTCAACCAAATTGGTTGTTTCACCCGTCTCCGAAGTCCCATGATAATAAAAACAACGATTACCGGCTAAAAAGCATGTGATGCAAACTGCCGAAAAATCCTTCTCCAATTTGCGAACTTTATTATTATGCCGTAAGTCGATAGTTCCTAAAAACCCCGTTTGAATGTTTTCATCATAATAATACCCCATCAAAACGCCCAAACCAACCCAATTCACATCTTGCCACCATTTGTTTAAGACCTTATATTCCTGGGTGTCTAAATTCAGGTAACCAATTCTGCTTTGATATATTCTCGTACCACCAATTTCTTCGTAATCATTGTTATCGTTCGCGGAAAAAATCAAACCCGACTTGTAGAGAGCAGAAAATGTTATATAGTGAAAATCTTCAAATCTTGCCACAACCTCAATTTTGCCCGACCTTAAATCATAACTTTGGATAACATCAGTATTATTCCTATCCACAAATAACATTAATCCACGGTCAACATCAAAGCGGGCGTCTCTGAGATTACCCCTGAAGAAAACTGGCTTAATATCATTGGAGAAAACCGCAGTGGCTCCCAACTGATTGATTATCACAAGAAAAATCCCAGCCAAGGTTTTACACATCGCCATCCTCCTTGTCAATGTACATTTTCAATATTATAATAATTTGTTATAATAAAGTCAAATGAATAAAGTAAAAATTATTATAGTGGCTTTAATCGCTGTTTTATTGATGGCGTTAATAGCGCTGGCTGTTTTTTGGCTGCGCGCCAAAAAATCCCAACCCCAAACACCCAATGACATTGTTGACGTGTTGCCAAATTTATCCGATAGCGCAAAAAAAATTTTTGACGAACAAATTAATTCATACTGTATAGACAATAGTCAAAACACTTTTTATTTCTCAACTAACGGAGAACCAGCCAAAATCCAAAAATTAGCCCTTGACAACCCGGCCGGCGGACAGGCGGAAACCATCTTTGTTTCCGATAAAATTAACTACGTATCTAATTTGCAATGCAGCCGGAATTTTCTTTTGTTTGAGGCGCAGGATCTTGGATCGCCCGAACAAATCGGCGACAATGTAATTTACCCAAGCAAAAGTTATTATCTAAGCATTTTAAGCCCGCAACCAAGAAAATTTAACGACAGCATTGAAAATAAAAAAATTTTAGACCAAGATCAAGCGGTTTTTCATTATCTTGATGAGAAAAATAATTATTTGGGAAAAATAAATTTTGCCACAGGCGAAACCCAAAAAATAATTGACACTGAATTTGATTTTATTGAACTGCTGCCGGTAGCCAATCAATTGTTTTTTTATTCAGTACCCAGCGAAGCTGGCTCTTTCACTCACATTTACCGAGTTGACGAAAAACAGCCAGCCGCCTCTCAAATTGATCAATTCGATGATTTGGTCTCTGCCGCAGTCGTAGATTCTGACCATTTATTATTGGTTAGATCTAACACATCTTCGCTTTACCAAATATCTAATCAAAAATTTACCGATATCAATAATCATACCTGCCAGATTGCTAAAAAATACAACGATTGGCTATATTGCGTTGATCAACCAACCGAAAAATTTACCCTTGCGCAAATCAATCTTAGCGACCAGCAAACCAATCAATATCAATTTAACAAACAAATTTTAAGTATAGGCATCATCGGTGATAATATCTATATCGTCGCGATAGACGGTCTCTATTTGTTTAATAATAATTAGTCAGTCCTAACCGAATAATATGTGTTGGTCTTAAACGCACAGGTTTGGATTTTCGCTATAATTTTTTCTGTCATTGCGACTCCCACTCAAGCGCAAGATTGCTCGTAATTAGAGAAAAATCAGAAAATTAGAGAGAAATCAAAGAAATCAGTCAAAGAAATCAGGGCCTGAGGAAATTAGGGCCAGGCCCTGCAAATCTTCCCTGCAAATCTTTAACATTTTAGTGCGACCGCATCAGTTTGTTAAAGATTTTTTATCTAAGATTTGAACCAGCAGCACAAAAAATAAGAACAAATATCAGGAGTGGTAAGGATGAAGAGATCTAATCATCTTTAACATTTTAGTGCGACCGCATTGAATTGTTAAAGATTTTTTGTCTAAGATTTGAGACAGCAATGCAAAAATAAGAACAAATATCAGGAGTGGTTTTGTCTGTCATTGCGAGAAGTTCTGCGAATGCAGGACGACGAAGCAATCTCTACACAATCTCTGCTTTTCACACGCACCTGAACAAGGAGGAAGGGAAATGAGAATCCTGAGAATGCATAGAATGATTAACCCTGATAGCGCGGCAAGACCCTTACCGTCAGATGTTCGCGCAAAAGAGGATATCGGTCAGGTGATTCCGCTTCGCAGACGTAGTTTCTGGTCAACTGAAATTCATTTTTCCACTATTTTGAAAATGGCTGCGCCTGTTGTGGCTGTGATGCTTTCAGCCATATTCATCCCAATGCTTTTCGGTTGGCTTCCAGTGTTTGGTAGATCAATGGAACCGACTTTACCGCTAGTTGGCGGATATGTTCATGTTGATCGGAAATGCAACCCGCACCGATTGAAAATCAACGATATTGTTTTACTGAAAGGTAAAACGCTTGGCTACTCAGTCAAGCGCGTTAGCAAAATCGATACCAAGCAAGGTCTTTATGTTCTGGGTGACAACATCAATCAATCACTGGATTCTTCTTTTGGCGCTGACAATTCTGAAACAATTAAAGATACCTATATTCCGTTTTCAGAATTTGTTGGTCGCGCCACAGATATTTGGTCGCCCCACCGGGCGTGGCGGGTGCGGACAGCCGAGGGAAAGTTTAAGAACTGGCTGGAACTTCAGTATATCGCAGATCAGATCAAAAAGGTTGATCCACCTTGGGTTGTAGTGGAAACAAACAATGGGGTTAAAGTGTACCAAACTCCAAATAGGCAATGTTTTGTAAAGGCAAGCGGGGAGTGGCGCTTTAGTTCTCTTGAAAATCAGATTTTAGTTTTAGGTGCTAAGCAAAAGGCAGCTCGAACTGAAATTGATCTCATAACGAAAGAAACGAAAACATATATAGCTCCAACCCTTCTTACCACAACCACTGTTAGGGCTGTGGTAAAAAGAAACGAGAAAGGTTTGATACAGCAATCTTTCTTAGTTCCTTTTGAACTTTCAAAGAAATTCAAGGTAAGGTATAAAGAATATGAATATATAGTGCAGGGTTTTGGGTTGCCATCTATTCCTGAATTTGGAGGCAAACCGGGAACTCAATTCTGTCTGCTTCCACCAATCCAAATATCTTGCAACACTCTGGAGATGGAAATCAGCCCATTGTGATTCTAGGCAACCGTTATGCAACGGTTGCCTTTTTCTTTTATTTAATTTGTAAAATGTTATAATTAAATTAATGCAAAAAATTCATAATAGATTAAGAACCAAATTGGATTTTTACCATAATTGGCACAATTATAAGTATAGTAGCCATATTCATTTTTTTATTTTAATTATTTTTTTGGCAATAATTTTTATGATTATTTTTCTAAAGTTTGAGGGCTTAATAGGTAAAAAAAATAATAATAAAATTTCCGCGTCAGAAAATTCAAAAGCATTAACAGCACAAGCCGATTGGCAGGCGGGAACTTATGATATGGGCGCAGATTTAATTAATGCTCCAGGAGATATGAAACTTTTTGACGAAGCTGAAGTGGATCCGTCGGTTGGCTCTTGGACTACGGACGGCGCTGGTAGCTTATCCAGTTTATATGATGGTAATACCGTGACGGGTATAAGTTTAGCCGGCGGCAATTATATACTGCGAGATTTTGGACAAACCGTCAGCAATATCACTAAATACAGAATATACTTCACCGGTGGACCTGGGGGGACAGTGTTTCCGGGTTTGTGCGGCAAGCCCAAAACGCCATTAGCATTTTCTTGTGGCGATCTTGATGGAGATGGAATAGAATGGCTTAACTATGCTACTTTCGGAAACACGAATATGGAACCAGGTGTTTGGAATGATAAACTTATCGGACCTTCTGGCCACTCAAAATTGCGTTTAGTGGCTGATGAAAGCTATACTATCACAGAATATGAATTTTATTTTCAGCCCCTCACCGCCACCCATACCACCGCTTCCACCCAAATCGGAGATGTTTCCGCTGACCCGGGCAGATATGTTGTGCAATATCAAGGTTTTGATGCCACAGAAACCGAGCCAGCCAATACAACGATTGATTATCGTGTTCAATTAGTTAATTCCAGCGGTGCTTCTACCAGTGGCTGGACTGCTTGGGCTTCGGGCGATGTTGCCGATCTTACTACTACTTATCCCAGCCAGCTCACTCTCACCCAAACCAAACTAGACGCTGGCGAAACCTATCTCCAAGTTCAATCAAAACTCACTTCCACTGATGGAGTTAGTACTCCTACTCTTTCCGACTACACGGTCAATTATCACACCAACAAAGCGCCGAGCGCTCCAAGCGCGTTGTA
>VMGK01000002.1 GCA_007376535.1 Candidatus Berkelbacteria bacterium Licking1014_7
GCAAAATGACCCCGAACATCCCGCCTTGGCGGGAATACGGGGCAGGCATATCAAAAATTAAAAATATTTTTGCATTTTGATATTTGTTTTTGCTTTTTGCTGTTTGATTTTTGATTTAAGTTTTTCATTCTTCTTTTTTAATTGTAATTTGATTTATTCTACCCCAAAAATATAACTGGCAATAATTATTTTATCCATTGGTTTTTGAATTGATTGGATAGCGCCGCTTAGAGTAGCGTCAGTAGAGTTTGTTTTGTCAATATAATAAATTTCATCATTATTGATAAAAATATTTGATAAATTTGTCTTCTTTAAGGAAATTTTTTTGATATTTTTATTTTTATCTAGTGAAAACATTTCAGGCGAATTTTCGTTTGAATTTGGCTTTGTCTTTTGCAAAAATATAATCTCGGAATTCTTCCAAGCAATTTCAACCAAGTTATTTTCTGTCTCGTAAAAATTTTCTATTTTGTCCTGAGAGAAATCATAAATTTTTATCATTGATCCGCCTGACGGCGAATTTTCAGAAATTACCAAAGTGTTGTCCGCAGAAAGACCCATTGACATGATATTGTTTTGCGTGCGATAAATTTGTCTTTTATTTTCGCCGTTTAACTCTGCGGAAAAAATGGTAAAACCATAATCCTTTTCTACGTTTGAAAAACTTGTATAAATAATTTTTTTATTATTTTTTGAAATAACCGGCAGATTATAAGTATAAAAATTTTCATTGATAATTTTTTTGTTGGCTTTTTGATCGGTTGTGATTTGGACTAATCTTTTTTTGGTTTCGTCTGTTGTTCCTTCAAATACAATGATATTTCCGTTATCCATTGATAGCGCTTTGATGATTTTAAATTCTTCGTCTTTGTCAAAGTAAAATCTTTTGGTTTCTTTGACGGATTCTGTATATCGGTATAAATTGGTTTGGTTTGGCTCAATCAGCGCGTAAAAAATTTTGCGATCGCTTTTAAAATCGAAAATATCATTGCTAATTGTATTATTCTTTTTCTGTGAATTATCTGTTCGTTTTCCCAGACCTTGAGAAAAAAACCAAATAGAGACAACAAAAAATAATATTGTCAAAAAAAATATCGGTCTTTTACGATTAGTAGGCATCATATTGTCTTGTTATGAGATGCGCTTTAAGTTGATTTGATGTTTCAAAAACCACTGAGACCAAAATTAGTAAACTTGTTCCGCCCAATACCAAGGTGGTTATACCGGTAAATGACTGAATAATAAATGGTAAAATCGCAATCACGCCCAAAAATAGCGATCCGGGAAAGGTAATTCTTTTGATAATTTTATCAATATAATTTTCCGTTTCTTTGCCCGGTCTTATGCCGGGAATAAACCCGCCTTGTTTTTGCAAATTTTCCGCCACTTGTTTGGGCTGGAATACAATTGAGGTGTAAAAAAATGTGAAAGCCACGACTAAAATAAAATAAGTTGCTCCGTAAGAAAATGAATTTGGATCAAAAAATTTAACAATCATTTTTGCAAAATTAGCGATAATTGGCGACTGGGCTTTGGTAAAAAAATTAGCCAAAAGTCCGGGAAAGACAATTACTGATAAAGCGAAAATTATCGGTATTACGCCAGCAGTATTGATTTTCATTGGCAAATATGTGTCTATCAAGCCGCGCGACGATCTGCTTTGAATTTTTCTGGCATAAGAGATAGGGATTTTTCTGATCGCTTCGTTCATAAGCACAATAAATATTATTGTTGCGATCGCAATAAAACCAAAGACGATTAGTCCGTACAATTTTGTCGTGTCCACTTCACCAGATCCAAAGACAATGGCTGTGGTGTTGCCTATTTGTTCCGGAATTCCGCCCAAAATTCCAACGGTGATGATTAGAGAAATTCCATTGCCAATCCCTTCTTCTGAAATAATTTCGCCCATCCACATCATAATTATAGTCACAGCCGTAGAAATGAGCAAAACATTAATTAATTGAAAGGAACTAAATTGACCGATAATATCTTGGCTTTTAAGCAGCGCGATCATACTAAATGACTGAATAAGCGACAGCGGCACAGTAAGCATTCTGGTATATTGATTGATTTTGTGTTTTCCCTGCTCACCTTCTTTGTTTAATTCGTCAAGCGAAGGAATGATAAAAGTTAGTAGTTGTAAAATTATTGAAGCGGTAATGTACGGACCGACGCCCATTAGACCAATGCTAAAATTTGATAAAGTTCCGCCAGAAAAAATATCAAGCAAACCCAAGATTTGATTTTGCGAGAAAAATTCTTGTAATGTCTCTCTGGTAATGCCCGGAATCGGAATCTGGGTAATGAAACGAACAATAATTAGCAGTATTATGGTGAGGAGAATTCTTCGGCGCAAGTCCCTTAAAACAAAAATTTTTTTAATACTTGATAACATTTTTCAGGGTTTTAGAGGTTGGAACTAAATATTTGAAATGTTTAGTTGGTTTTTTGTCCGCCAAAATTTTTACATTATTTGTTTTGGCAATTTTATGTTTTATAAGCGCTTCAATGGTTATTTCGTCGTTTATCTTAAAATGTTTTTCAATCAGAGAATATTTGATTATTTGCGGTTTGGCTTTTTTTGAGCGAAAGCCCTTGAATTTTGGAATGCGCGCCGCTAATTTGGATTGACCACCCTCAAAAGCGCGTGGCAGATTATAACCACTGCGGGATTTTTGACCCTTGTGTCCCCGGCCCGAGGTCTTGCCTTTACCACTGCCAGGGCCCCGGCCAACTCTCTTATTTTTTTTGAATGGTTTTGACAAAAGGTTGTTTAATATCATTTTTTTGTTTTTGTTTAAGAACCCATTTCAAAAATCAATTGGCAGTTGCAACAGGAGATATTATGGCTACAAAACAAGAAATACTCGTCATCGTAGCTTTGGCTGCGCTTCCTCACATGTTCTTGTTTTTCGCCTATAATCTCTCCTGTTTCTCTCCTAATTGAGTTTTGAAACGGGTTCTTAATAAATTTTCTGTTGCTTTTAATTTTCTTAAAGCCAAAAAAGTGGCTTTGACATTGTTAATTTTGTTATTTGAGCCAAAAATTTTTGCCACAATATTTTTAATTCCCGCCACTTCAATCACGGCGCGCACCGCGCCGCCAGCAATAACTGAAGTTCCGGCTGGCGCTGGTTTCAAAATTAAATTGGCTGAATTATATTTAGCGCGGATTGGATAAGCAATCGAATCGTTTTTAATAGTAATTTTAATCATTTTCTTTTTGGCTTTTGATTTGGCTTTATTGATGGCTTCGGCAACTTCTTTGCCTTTGCCAACCCCAAAGCCCACTTTCCCTTTTCTGTCTCCAAGAACCAAAAGTGCCCGAAACGAAATTCTCCGTCCTCCTTTGACTGTTCTTGATACGCGGTCAATATGAATTACTCTTTCCTCAAACTCAGATTGTTTTTTGTGTTCTGGCATAAAATTATATCTTAATTTTTGTATCTCTTAATGCCTGGATAAAATTTTTAATTCTACCGTGGTATTTTTGTTTTTTTCTGTCAAAAAAAATATTAGTAATTTTTTTATCCTGAATTTTTTGCGCTAAGTCCTTGCCGATTTCGTAGGCGATTGATAATTTTGCGCCATTTTTTTGTTTGCCTTTTGAAGTGGCGCTTGCCACTACAAAACCGGATAAATCAGCCACTTGTCCTGAAATATGTTTTAAGCTTTTTGAAATTGTCAGTTTGTATTGTTTTTTATTTGACATAATTATTAAATTAAAATTAAGAAAGCAGAAATAAGAATTTAAATTAGAAATAAAAGGCGAATTATTTTGAATTTTTTATTTAATTTCTTCTCCGCCAGCTGACGGACTACATTCTTAAGGGTAAATTCGTTATTTTAAGCGCCGGCGGTTTTGGCGGCTTTACCCGGTTTAAGTTTGATTAATTCATTTTGATAACGAATTCCTTTTCCTTTATATGGATCAGGTTTTTTGAGCGATTTAATTTTCGCGGCAAACTCGCCTACTTTTTGCTTATCAATGCCTGAAATAGTAATTAAATTTTTCTCCGTTTGTACTTTTATATCTTTGGGAATCTCGATTTCGATTGAATGGGAAAAACCTAAATTCAAAATAATTTTATTATTGTCCATACTCACGTCATATCCGACACCTCTTACTTCTAAGATCTTTTCAAAACCTTTGCTTACGCCAATAATCGCATTGCTCAAAAGCGACCGGTATAAACCGTATTTTGGTTTAGTGTAAGAATTTTTTTGGGAGCAAGAAAGTTTTATCAAATTATTTTCAATTTTAATTTCAATGAATTTGGGAAATGTTAATGTCAAAATTCCAAGCGGACCTTTGATTTCTACAATGGTTTCATCAACATTTATTAAGACCCCCGGTTCTAATGTAATTGATTTTTTTCCGATTCTGCTCATGCTACCTCACAAATAATTTCTCCGCCTAACCGTTTCTTTTTAGCGGTTTGGTGGGTCATTACGCCTTCTGGCGTGGACATAACAATGATTCCATAGCCCAGTCGCGGTCGGGGAATATTTTTTGCCTGGCTATAGGCCCGGCGGCTGGGTTTTGAAATTCTTTTGATTAAATTTATCGCCGGGAAATCATCAAAATATTTTAAATCAATCTGGATGGATCTTTTTATCTCATTGTATTTAAAATCTTTGATATAGTTTGTTTTTTTAAGCACTCTTAAAATCTCTATTTTGATTTTAGAAAATGGCGTGCTTACATTCGCTTTGTTTTGCGAGTAACCATTTTTTATGCTTACCAACATATTTGAAATTGGATCTTGTGTCATTATTTTTTGTTAATTTTTTACCATGATGACCTATCACTTTTAACAATTTTTAAAATATTTTCGCAGGATAATTGACTTCGACGCCATCCGCAGCCGAGCGGGCACGGTGGTCGCCGCGGCGACCGAGCGAGGCGAGGACGAGCGAGGAGCCACGCTGGGGCGACGAGCGTGCTGAGAAGCAATTATCCAAGAAAATATAACATAAAGCCGAATTTTGTGTAAGTCGTGTTACCATGATGATTTTTGGATGCCGGGAATTTCACCGTTGCTGGCTTTTTCTCGAAAACATATTCGGCACATTCCGAATTTTCTAATATAACCTTTTGGTCTGCCACAAAGCCGGCAGCGATTTTTTTTTCGGGTAGAAAATTTTACCTTTTTTTCTGATTTTGCGACTTGTGATTTTTTAGCCATAATTGTTAAATAAGAATTAAGAATTAAGAATGAAGAAATTAAATTATAATTAAGAAATTTTTGATTTACCTGCCCGCCAAAATGAAATCTATTTGCAGATTTCTATAATTAGAATACTGCAAGAGATTGAATGACGGCGGGAAAGAATGCCAGCCGGATTCTTCATTTGTCTATTGTTTTGCAACCGGCAAACCGATAACTTCTAATAATTTTTTGGCATATTCGACTTTTTTTGCTTTGACGCAAATGTTAATCCCGATGCTTTGGATGTGTGTAACATTTTCATACATAATTTCAGGAAAAACCGCATATTCTCTAATTCCCAGATTAAAATTTCCGTGGCTATCAAATTTTGCATTTAAACCCTTAAAGTCCCTGACGGCCGGCAAGGCAAAATTGATTAATTTATACAAAAACTCATACATTTTTTCATTGCGCAATGTTGTCATCATCGCGACTGTTTCGCCGGTTCTTAATTTAAATTCCGCAATTGAACGTTTGGATTTGATGAATTTTGGTTTTTGTCCGGTAATTTTTTCAATATCTGCGGCAATTTTTTGCACAGTTTCTTTTACATCGCGAATTTTTGCCATTCCAACATTAACAATAATTTTTTCAATTCTGGGCAATTCATAAAATTTTTTTATCCCTAATTTTTTGGCTAACTCGGGGTAAATTTTTTTTACCAATTTTTGTTTGAATTGACTTTTCATAAAGTTATTTCGCAGTGGGTCTATCTAAGTTTTTCAAGCATTTGGCGCAATATCTTATTTTTTTACCACTGTCAATTTTAATTTTAATTTTCGTGATTTTTTGGCAATTTGGGCAAATTATTCTTACATTGCTAATATCAATTGGGTGTTGAATATCAACAATTCCGCCTTTGGGGTATTTGGACGAGGGTTTGGCGTTTTTCTTCAAAATATTTGCGCCATCAAGCCAGACCTTTCTGTTTTTGGCAAAGACCTTATTCGCAACAACCATTTTTCCCCTATCTTTTCCCGCGCATATTCTTACAGTATCGCCTTTTTTTATTTTGGTCTTATAATTCATAAATTTAAATTACTTCTTTGGCAAGCGAAATGATTTTTTTATATTTGGTATTCCTGATTTCGCGCGGAATTGGTCCGATAATTCGGGTGCCTTTAATTCCCTCATCCGCGACTATAACCACGGCGTTTTGGCTGAATTTAATTGATGATCCGTCGCTTCGTCTAATGGGTGAGGTGGTGCGCACGACGATGGCTTTAACCACGGTTTTTTTCTTGATTTGTGAAAGCGGGGTGACTAAAATCGCGCTTGCCACTACAATATCGCCCACCCGCGCTGGTTTTTTGGGACCTCTTCTTGAGGGTTGAATAACTCTAATTTGTTTTACGCCGCTATTATCAGCCACGGCGCAGATTGATCTTGACTGCAACATAATATTTTAAACTTTACATTGTCATTTTGAGATTTGAATTTTGAGATTTGGATTTGAGATAGATTTATTTTTACTGATTATTTTCCATTTTTTATTTTTTGAAATTGGTCTGGTGGATTCGATTTCAACCATGGCGTGTTTTTCAACATTTTTTCCGTTAGTGTCAACTAAGTAATTTTTATGGGATTTGTATCTTTTTTTATAAAGCGGGTGAATTTTAATTGTTTCAACTTTTACCTTAACTGTTTGAACGTCAATGATGGTGGTGATTTCGCCGATAAGTTTTTGCTTCATTTGATTTCCTCTAAAATTCTTTGATTAATTAATGTTTTAATTTGCGCGATTTGTTTTTTAAGTATTTTTACTTTTCCAGTATTTGAATTTTTTTGGGTCGCAATGGCAATTTTAATATTACGCAATTCGGATTGCAATTTTTCCAATGTTTCAAATAATTTTTTAGTCGCTAATTTATTGAATGTTATCAAATCCTGCTTTTTTTTCATAAATATTATTAACCTTGAATTTCGTAACTCAAGGTTTTGAAATAATTTTGGTTTTGATTGGCAATTTATATTGCGCTAATTTTAAGGCCTGTTTGGCGATTGATTGTTCGACGCCGTCCATTTCAAAGATAATTCGTCCGGGTGTGACTGTGCAAACATAATGATCTACTGAGCCCTTTCCGCCGCCCATGCCTGTCTCATTGGGTTGGCTGGTGACTGGTCGGTCGGGAAAAACTCTAATCCAAACTTGACCTTCTCTTTTAATAAATCTGGTAAGCGCTCTCCGGGCGGCTTCAATTTGGCGCGAAGTGAGCCAGCCCCTTGATTGAGCTTTTAATCCAAAAGAGCCGAATTCAAGATTTTGACCTCGGTTGGAAATGCCACGCATTTTTCCCCTAAAATGCTTTCTGTGTTTTACTTTTCTTGGAATAAGCATAATGTAATTTAGTCGCAAAATTCAAACCTCCCCGAAAGCTATCGCAACAGGGCAGGATCTAAACTATAACTATTGATAAAAATTCCAATTCTCAAGCATCAATGTTCAATGATCCCTTGAGATTTTGATTCATTGGAATTTGTAAACGATTAGAGTAATTTTATTTATAAATCCAAACTTTTATACCGATTGTTCCGTAAGTGGTTTGAGCATGATAGACAGAAAAGTCAATATTGGCGCGAAAAGTTGAAGTAGGAATTTGACCTTGTTGATATTTTTCGCTTCGGGCGATTTCTTTGCCAGCCAAACGACCTGACACTTGCACTTTAATTCCTTTAGCGCCCGCATCTTTGGTTTTAGCGATGGCTTGTTTAATTGCTCTTTTGTAATGCATTCTTTTTGAAATTTGATAACCAATATTTTCCGCCACAATTGTGGCTGATAATTCTGGTTTTTTGTATTCCATAATTTCAAGGTGAAGGTTGGTCTTTTGGTTTTTAAAAACTTTTTTTAAAATAAAACTTTTAACATCGTTGATTCCTTGTCCTTGTCTGCCGATCAAAAGACCGGGTTTTGAAGTGTGGATTTGAACCTTGATTTCGTCGGCGCTTCGTTTAATGATAATTTTGTCTATGCCGGCTGATGGTCCGACTTTTTCGGCGATCGCTTTTCTGATTTTTGCGTCTTGAATTAAAAATTCTGTATACACTTTGCCTTTAGCGTACCAAATACTGCGCCAATTTTTATTTAACGGCAACCTAATTGAAATCGGATTAACTTTTTGTCCCATTTTTGTATTTAATTTAATTATAAATTGAATTCAAGGTTTTGAATTTTGGATTACATTTTGAGATTTGAGATTTGAGATAGATTTATTTTTAGGTAAGTCGGGTAATTTCATTTTTTTGATAATTCTATTGTAATATGCGATTGAAATTTTTTAAGCGGGGAAGTTCTGCCACGGCTTCTGGGAATGTGTCTTTTAAGCGCTGGACCTTGATCTGCCCTGATGGCGCTAATCACAAAATCATTTTTTTCTAAATTTTTTTCATTTAGGATATTGATGCCATTTGATAGCATTTTTTCTAAAATTCTCGCCCCGTATTTTTTAATCAGAAAAAGTTTTCGTTGGGCTTTTTCAATGGTTAAATACTTAATTTCATATCCCACAATTCTTATTTTTCTCGGAGCAATTTTGGCGTATCGTTTGGTAATGTTGATTGTTTTCATTTTTTACTCTTTTTTGTAGCTTCCGTTTTTTTGATTCTATCAGTTTGTTCTTGTTCTTTTGCCATTTTCCCACCATGCCTTTTGAATGTTCTGGTGGGCGCGAATTCGCCTAATTTATGTCCGACCATTTCTTCTTTGGCTTTGACTGATATAAAATGTTTTCCATTATGCACTTCAAATTCAACCCCGATCATTTCTGGTGTTATAGTTGATGAACGGCTCCAGGTTTTAATGGCTTTTTTGCCGTCATAGTTTTTAACTTTTTTTAATAGTTTTGCGTCTGTGAACGGTCCTTTTTTTAGTGATCGACTCATTTGGTTTTTCTCCGTTTGATAATAAATTTACTTGATGGTTTTTTCTTTTTGCGGGTCTTGCCGCCAATGGCAATTTTGCCCCAGGGGGTTTTGGGATATTTCAGACCAATCGGGTTTCCACCTTCTCCTCCTCCGTGCGGATGCGCGGCTGGATGCATGGCTTTCCCTCGCACTGTTGGTCTAAATCCCATATGTCGCTTTCTTCCAGCTTTTCCTATCACTATATTTGAATGTTCGTCATTTGACAATGTTCCAATGGAAGCAAAACACTCAATATGGAATTTTCTAATTTCGCTTGACGGCAATTTGACAATGGCGTATTTACCTTCTTTTGAATTAATAATTCCGGTTTGTCCAGCGCTGCGGATGATTTTCCCGCCTGATCTTGGTTGCATTTCAAGGTTATAAATCATTGTTCCAGCCGGAATATTTTTCAGCATCATTCTGTTGCCGGTTTGAATCGGCGCTTTTTGGTCTGATACGACTAGATCGCCAACTTTCAGATTTTGCGGAGCCAGTATATATGATTTGCTTTGATTTTCATATTCGATTAAAGCGATAAATGCGGTGCGGTAGGGGTCGTATTCAATTGATAAGACCTTGGCTTTTTTTCCAAAATTAAATTGCTTGAAATCAATCATTCGGTATTTTTTCTTGGCGCCTCGTTGTTTGTGGCGCACGCTAATTTTTCCAGTATTGTCTCTGCCAGCCCGGGATTTCAGGATTTTGAGTAATTTTTTATGAGGTTTTTTTTGGGTAATTTGCGAAAAATCCGACACAGTCATGGCTCGACGCGAAGGGGTGTACGGTTTGTAAGATTTAATCATATTTTTTTGTCGTTAGATTTTAATGTTTTTGTTTCTAATTTTTGGGGAGTATTTTTCTCGGTTTCAATTTCAAAATCCTTAATTTTTTGACCTTTTTTTATGGTGATAATCGCTTTCTTAAAATCGCTTCTTTTGCCAAAACGGGAAATGGCAGATCGGTTAATTCTCACTCGCTTTTTCTTGCCCATTTGATTGATAATGTTAATTTTCAAAACATTTACTTGATACATTTTTTCAATCAGTTTTCTGATTTCTGTTTTATTACCGTCAGAAGGCACCTTAAAAGTATAGCGGTTTTTATTAGTTTGGTTTAGTGATTTTTCGCTGATTTGTGGATAAACTTGTTGCGTTTTCATAAGTTTATTTTTACGATTTTTTGTAATGCCTTTTTTGTAATCAGCATATATTTACTTTTTGCCACATCCAAAGCGCTAAAACTATTGCCTGAAAAGTAATTGGCGAATGGTATATTTCTAACGGATTTTTTCAGATTTTTTATTTCTTTGAAACTGGCAACAAGTATTTTTTTGTTGACATTTATTTTTTTAAATAAATTGGCAACCAGTGATGTCTGGGGTGTTTTAAGGTGAAATTTGTTTATGACGAAAAGATTTTTTTCTTTGGCGAGCAGATAAATTAAATTTTTAACTGCTTGTTGTTTGACTTTTTTGTTAAGTTTGATTTTTCTAGCAATTGGTTGGGGCGCGAATGTTACGCCTCCGCCTCTCCACAACGGACTTTTTACGCTACCGGCGCGAGCGCGACCAGTACCTTTTTGGCGCCAGGGTTTTTTATTCGACCCTTTGACCTGCCCTCGTGATTTGGCTGCTTTGGTGTTTTGTCTTTGCGCTGTTGCCAAATTTACCAAAACCGACTTAATATCTAATTTTGGTTTGGATATATCTTTGATTTTAATGGAGGCGATTTTTTCGCCTTGTTGATTGATGACATCTATTTTCATTGTAAAATATAAACGAGACATTTGTTGGGACCGGCGACTGAACCAGAAACAACCAATAAATTATTTTTTTCATCTTTGTCAATAATGGTTAAATTTTTTATGGTGGTTTTTGTCGCGCCCATTCGCCCGGGCATTTTTTTCCCTGCCACCACTCTTTGCGGAAACATTGAACCGATTGATCCGGGCGAACGATGATGTTGCGATCCATGTGTTTCAGGACCGCGCGAAAAACTATGTCTTTTGATTACGCCGCTAAATCCTTTACCTTTGCTCGTTGAGACAGCATAGACTTTTTCGCCCGGACTAAATTGATCGATCTTTAATTCGTCGCCATTTTTAAAATTAAATTTGTCCGTCTTGCGAAAACTGATGAATTTTGAGAATTTGTCCTCAATTTTATTTTTTTTAAGCGCGCCTTGCGTGGCTTGGTTGATTTTGTTTTTGGTGTAGAATGCGACAATAAAATTTGGGTTGGTTTCGTCTGGGTTAATTACGGCTGATTTTTCTAATTTAAGCACAGTTATTGGAATGGCTTTTCCTTTATCATTAAAAATTCTGCTCATACCGAGTTTTCTAAAAATGCCTAATTTTGATACAGAATTTTTCATAATTAAAACTAACTTGCGGACTTTCTGATTTTCCAGAAGTTTCCCCAAGTTTTCTTAATTCTACTATTGTTTGATTTCGATGTCAACACCGGCTGGCAAGTCCAAGTTCGTTAAATCATCAATCGTCTTGCTGTTAATATCAGATAAATCAATCAGTCGTTTGTGAACCCGCATTTCAAATTGTTCAAACGAGTCCTTGTGCACAAAAGACGATTTGTTGACAGAAATTTTTTTTATTTCTGTGGGAAGCGGGATGGGGCCGTGCGCTATGGCGCCGCTTCTTTCGGCGATTTCAATAATTCGTTGGGCTGATTTATCAAGAATTCTGGGATCGTACGCTCTAAGTTTTATCCTAATTTTTTGCGCTACTTTTGGCATAAAATGTTGCTTAAATCATAATTACTCTAATCGTTTACAAATTCCAATGGATCAAAATATAATTTAGAGGAGAGATGCGCGAAGTTCGGCGAAACGATGATTGGCTTTGCAAAATCATTGAACATTGAGATTTGGAATTTGATTGAACATTGATGCTTGAGAATTGGAATTTTTATCATTGAGCATTGAGAATAATTTTTAACGAAAATCTTAAGTCAAAAAACTTATTGCTTTTTGATTTAATACAATACCTCTTGCTCTAGCGAAGCATTTTACTTATTAATTTTGGTAACCATTCCCGCGCCGACTGTTTTTCCGCCTTCTCGGATGGCAAAACGCATGCCATCTTCCATTGCCACTGCCTGAAGCAACTTGATTTTTAGATTGATAGTATCGCCTGGAATTACCATTTCAGTGCCGGCTGGAAGTTCCTCGACTGTGCCAGTTACATCAGTGGTTCTGATGTAAAATTGCGGTTTGTAGTTTTTGAAAAATGGGCTGTGTCGTCCGCCTTCTTCTTTGGTTAAAATATAAATCTCCGCTTCAAATTCAGTATGGGGTGTAATTGACTTGGGTTTGGCTAAAACCTGTCCTCGCTCAACGTCAGTTCTTTCAACGCCGCGAAGTAGTACGCCCACATTGTCGCCGGCTTGACCTTGGTCTAATTCTTTTCTAAACATTTCTACGCCAGTAACAATGGTTTTTTTGGTTGGTTTAAGACCAACAATTTCAACTTCTTCATTTACCTTTATCTTGCCGCGTTCAATTCTGCCGGTTGCGACTGTGCCTCTGCCTTTGATTGAAAACACATCTTCAATTGGCATTAAAAAATCTTTATCAATTTCTCTTTTGGGCTCGGTAATTTTTTCGTCCAACGCTTTTACTAATTCCTCAATTGATTTTTCTGCCTCGGCATCACCTTCCAACGCTTTTAACGCCGAACCGCGCACAATCGCCGCATTGTCGCCATCGTATTCATATTTACTTAAAAGTTCGCGGATTTCCATTTCTACCAAATCAAGCATTTCTTTATCGCTAACTTGGTCAATTTTATTCATATAAACAACCACGGCTGGCACGCCAACTTGACGGCTAAGAAGTATATGCTCTCTGGTTTGGGGCATGGGACCGTCTGTCGCCGCCACCACCAGAATTGCGCCGTCCATTTGAGCCGCGCCAGTAATCATATTTTTAACATAATCAGCATGACCCGGGCAGTCAACATGCGCATAGTGTCTTTTTTCTGACTCAAACTCGGTATGGCAGGTAGCGATAGTGATACCGCGCGCCTTTTCTTCCGGCGCTTTGTCAATTTGATCAACTGCTATGGCTTTTGCCAGACCTTTTTTTTCCTGCACTTTTAAGATGGCGGCAGTGAGAGTTGTTTTGCCGTGGTCAACATGACCAATTGTTCCCACATTAATATGTGGTTTATTTCTCAGAAATTTTTCAGCCATTTTATTTCCTCCGCTCCGCCGGGCAACTTGCCGGCGGGCACTATTTTTTTTGAATACAATTAAATTAAATCAAAAATTAAACAGCAAAAAGCAAAAACAAATATCAAAATGTAAAAATATTTTTAATTTTTGATATGCCTGCCCCATAATCCCGCCACTGCGGGATGTTAGGGGTAATTTAATTTCTTCATTCTACCCCGCCCGCCTTTGACTGAGCCAAAGGCGATGGCGGGCGGGCGAAGCAATGGCGGGCAGGTCTTTTGTAAATAGATTTCATTCTGGCAGGGCAGGCATTCTTAATTCTTATTTAACAAAGAATGCCGAGGGCAAAGCCCGAGGATTCTTTGTATTATTATACATTATATATAAGATTGCGCAAGGGGTCAAGAGTCAGATAGTCAGATAAATTCCAAACCTGCAAACAGGTCAGACCTGTTTGCAGGTTTGGATATGTCAAATTATTGCAAATTATAAGTTTAATGGTATAGATGTTGGTATGGGTTTGGTTTGCGGGATTTTTAAGCCCTTGCATAAATTTTTTTCTCTGCTATAGTGATATTATATATTAAAAGTATTTTGACAAACAGACAAGCAGAGGAGCAGAGAAATGCCAAACGAAACCGTTGATAAGACAGTTGTTGCGCCAGAATCAGATTGGCAGATTGATTACTTTATGAGTGTCGATACAGGGGAGGATGTTAGGTCTTTTACAGCCATTGATTTTTGTACAAGTTGTCCGAAAGGTTCCGAAGAGAGAATCTTGAACTCTTTACTTATGAGGCATCGACCAGCGCATATTGTTGTTCCAGAAGATAGATACTCAGAGAAAAGGCAAGAGAACGCTTTGCCTGCATTACGTCTCTTTTTGCATTGGACATTACAAGGACAAGAATCGTTAGTTTTGGTTGCTTGGACAACTTTATCTGATTTGAAGAACCATGTTAGACAATTTCCTGATGACATTAAGACCATCTGGACAGAAAAACTGCGTCAGGTAGGTGAGAAATTGGCGTCGTGTCTCAATGGAGAACAAATAGGTGTTGATTTTTCTGAACGATTATCTGTAAGTGATATTCCTGAAGAATTGCGAGCAGAAGTTGATGAACGGATTAAGTGGATAGAAATGTACAATCAATATTATACAAGTTATTCTTTCGGTACTCGTCAATTTATTCCAGTCGTTGCTATTGACCCTAGTGGTAAAAGATATCTGGGGTTTAGGCAAAGGATAGATATGGTTAAGTATGTTTTAGATTTGATTAAGACCCGTCGCATTGCTTTTATTAATGGTTTAGATGACACAGGCAGTGATGCTCACATTGGATTTTATCATCCAGATTCTATGGAAATTGTCGAAGTATCTCTAATTAGTGAGTTAAATGAAGAGACGGCGCGTCATTTCAATTGCTTAAAACAATGGCAGGTAATTCAACAAAGAAAAAGAGAAAGTCGGGAAAAAAGCATGCAATATCAAGATGAAGTAGAAGCAGAGTGTATTCAACGAGAACAACAAGAACAAGCGAAGAAAAGCAAAGCCATAAGAGCTGCCTTTACCCTCTAACTTCTTCACCCATTTTCTACCCGCCTCCAAGCGGGTTTTTTGGTTAAATTAAAATTTAGAACTTTATTAACGGGGCGCACAGATCCAAACGGTCTACTTAACCTTACCCTCTATTATGTTTTGGGTAATTTGCCTCGGCACTGTTTCATAATGGTCAAATTCCATTGAATAATTCGCGCGACCTTGTGTCATTGAGCGCAAAGTCGTGGCATAGCCGAACATTTCCGCCAGCGGAACTTTTGCGTTAATCACTTTGACATTTCCCCGTTCGCTGGTCTCTTCGATTTGTCCTCGTTTAGATGAAAGGTCGCCGATTACATCGCCAAAGTGATTCTCTGGCGTGGTCACTTCAACTTTCATTATTGGTTCTAGGATTATTGGTTTGGCTCTTTTGACTGCTTCTTGTAAAGCGATTGATCCAGCAATGTGAAACGCCAGTTCGGACGAATCAACATCGTGAAAACTTCCGTCAAAAAGCGTGACTCTTAAGTCAACGATGGGGTAGCCGGCAATTACGCCTTTTGAGACCGCCAGTTTTACCCCTTTTTCAATGGCTGGAATAAATTCTTGCGGGATAATGCCGCCTTTAATTGCATTTTCAAATTCAAATCCCTCTCCCCTTTCTTTGGGTTCTATTTTAATCACCACGTGTCCGTATTGACCGCGACCACCGGTTTGCCGTATATATTTTCCTTCGGCTTGCGCTGAGGCGGAAATTGTTTCTTTGTAGGCGACTTGGGGTTGCGACACATTCGCTCCCACTTTAAATTCTCGTTTCATCCGCTCAACTAAAATTTCCAAATGCAACTCGCCCATGCCAGAAATAATGGTTTGATTGGTCTCTTCGTTTGTTTTGATTTCAAAGGTCGGGTCTTCTCGGGCGAGTTTTTGCAAAGCAAGGCCCATTTTTTCTTGATCTATTTTGGTTTTTGGCTCAATTGCGACTGAAATAACCGGGTCGGGAAAGTGAATCGTTTCAAGGACAATGGGTTTTTCCGGGTCGCATAACGTATCGCCGGTCGTGGTTTCTTTCAGTCCGACTGCCGCGCCGATTTCGCCGGCAGAAATTTCTTGAATTTCTTCGCGGTGGTTGGAGTGCATTAGGACAATTCTGCCAATTCGTTCTTTTTTGTTTTTTGAAGCATTTAAAACATAAGTGCCGACTTTTAAGGCACCTGAGTAGACCCTAAAAAAAGTTAAAGTGCCAACGAAAGGATCAGTGGCGACCTTAAACGCCAGAGCGCTAAACGGCTCACTAACACTGGCTTGTCTGATAATTTGTTCTTCTTCGTTTTGGGGATTCATACCCATGATTTGCGGCACATCCAGCGGCGACGGCAAAAGTTCAACAATATAATCAAGCAATTTGGTAATAAAAACCGATCGGCCGTCCGCCACCATCACTGGAAAATACTTTCCGCTTTGAGTGGCTTTTCTGAGAGCGGATATGATTTCTGTTTGGCTAAGTTCTTGCCCTTGTAAATATTTTTCCATTAATTTGTCGTTTGTCTCAACGATTTTCTCAATCATTTCTTCTCTTGCCTTTTGCGCTTTTTCTTTTAAGTCATGAGGAATTTCGGTTTCGATTAAAGCATTGTCCAGCGAAACTGGATCAGGATTTTTATAAACGAAGGCCTTGTTTTCAATCAGATCAATAATGCCTTTATGCTGGTTGGACTCTCCAATCGGCAAAAAAATTGCCAACACGTTTCGGCTCAGCCGTTCTTTAATAGAGTTCAAACTCATACTAAAATCGCCGCCGAGCGCGTTGATTTTATTGATAAAGCAAATTCTCGGCACTTGGTATTTATCCGCCTGACGCCAGACGGTTTCTGATTGCGGCTCAACCCCCATTTTGCCGTCAAAAATTACCACGGCTCCGTCAAGCACGCGCAGCGATCTTTCCACTTCTGCGGTAAAATCAACGTGTCCGGGGGTGTCAATGATGTTGATGCGATGATTTTTATCTGTGAGTTTGGATTTCCAAAAGCAGGTGGTGGCAGCCGAGGTGATGGTGATGCCCCGTTCCCGTTCCTGCTCCATCCAATCCATTACTGCTTCGCCTTTATGCACTTCGCCGATTTTGTAGGTTTTTCCCGTATAAAAAAGTATTCGCTCAGTGATGGTTGTTTTACCAGCGTCAATGTGAGCGATAATGCCGATGTTTCTAATTTTGTCTAATGGAATTTGTTCTGGCATAATCTAATCTCAAAATGCAAATCTCAAATCTCAAAATTACATCTTAAAACTAAAAACTTTGAATTCAATTTACAATTTACAATTCTCAATTTACATTGAATTTACAATGTTTCAATTTACAATGTTACAAACAAGTCAAGTGTTGGAAAATTGAGTCATTGAGTCATTGAAAATTTATTGAAAATTAGAAATTGACAATTGAAAATTAGAGTTAGTTTTAACATTTGAGTTGTCATTTTGCCTGCCCGCTAATCGCCTGAGCGATAGCGATGGCGGGCGGGAGATTTTAATTTTGAGATTTTAATTTCTTAGAATCTGGCGAAGTGCGCAAAGGCCTTGTTTGCCTCTGCCATTTTGTGCATATTTTCTTTTTTTTGAATCGCAGAACCAGTTTTTTGCGAAGCATTCAATATCTCATCTGATAAAAATATATCAAATGTTTTGCCTTGTTTGGCTCTGGCGGCTTGTAAAATCCACCGTAAAGATAAAGTGGTTTGTCGACTATGGCGGACTTCGTACGGTACTTGATAAGTAGCGCCACCGACTCGTTTGCTTTTGACTTCAAGCAGAGGCGAGGTATTTTTTATCGCCAATTGTAAAATTTCCAGCGCGCTTTTTTTGGTCTTTTTTTCAATTATTTCCAGCGCCTTATAAACAATATTTTTAGCAGTATTTTTTTTGCCATCTTTCATAACATAATTAATCAGTTGGCTAATTAGAATAGAATTGTATCTCGGATCTGGCGCCAGTTGTCTTTTTTTAAATTTTGCTTTTCTCATTTGCTGGTTTTTTTAGGTTTTTTCGTCCCGTATTTTGAACGACCGCGATGGCGATTTTCCACTCCGAGTGTGTCAAATTTTCCCCGCACAATATGGTATCTTACGCCCGGCAAATCTTTAACTCTTCCACCTCTAATCATTACCACTGAATGTTCTTGCAAATTATGCCCGATGCCCGGAATATACGCGGTTACTTCTTGCCCGGAAGTCAATCGCACTCGGGCGATTTTTCGGAGCGCTGAGTTTGGTTTTTTCGGGGTGGTAGTGGTTACTTTCAAACAAACCCCGCGCATAAAAGGACGACCAAAAGCATAATTCACCGGCTTGTTTTTAATATAATTAAAACCCTTGCGAAGCGCAGTGGTCTTCACCCGTTTGATTTTATTTTTTCTGGCTCCTTTTACTAATTGATTGATTGTGGGCATTTCTTTAAATAAGAATTAAGAATTAAGAATGAAGAAATTAAATTATAATTAAGAAATTTTTAATTTGTTATTTCAATTGTAAATTCTTCATTTTTATTTCTTATTTATTTGATAATGGGCTTCGCCCTCTTGTAATAAAGAATCCGGCTGGCATTCTTGGTTAAATAAGAATTAAGAATTAAGAATGAAGAAATTAAATTACCCCGAACATCCCGCCTTGGCGGGATTACGGGGCAGTCCCCGATTAGACAGTAAAACGTCTAACGGGGCAGGCAATTAAGAAATTTTTAATTTGCTATTTAAGTTTTTCATTCTTCGTTTTCATTTCTTATTTATTATGGCTTTCTGTATCCGGTTCCGGCCGGTATCAACCGTCCTATGATAACATTTTCTTTCAATCCTTTCAAGTTGTCAGTCGCGCCTTTGATGGCCGCGGTAATTAAAGCATTAGTTGTTTCTTGAAATGACGCAGACGATAAAAAGCTTTCTGTTTTCATTGCGCAACGAGTAATACCCATAATGACTGGCTCGGTTTTTACTTTTAATTTCTTATTTTCAATATTTTCTAAGTCCTTTTTGTTAATTATCTGGTCTTCAATATATTCGTACGACTCTGATTCAACTACCCGTCGTCTTCCCACCATCTGCCTGATAATGATTTCAATGTGTTTGTCAGAAATTGCCTGACCTTGTGCCGCATATACTTTTTGAATCTCGTTAAGAATATATCTAATCACTTTTGGCAAGCCCTGATATTTTACCGCAAATTCAAAATTAAGATGATCGTCGGTGATTAAATCGCCTTTTTCCACTCTTTGTTTGTCGTTTACCAGCAATTTTGCGTTAAGCGGAGCGTAAAATTGAATGGTCTCTTTTTCTTCCGCTTCAACAATAATTTTACCTTTCATCACTTTCGCTTGGCCGGAAAATTTTGCTCTCAGCGGCGATTTATTGTCAGTAATCGCCAAATTTTGCCGGGGAGTTACTTTTTGTCCGGTTTTAATTAAAACATCATAACCCTGAGTATCAATTTCCTGAATCAACGGATTATCGGCAATCACAAATATATCATATTCCTCCTCTTTTTCAGTAATTTTAATGGTGCCGTCAATCGGCGAGATGAGGGCGGGTCGTTTAGGTTTTCTGGCTTCAAAAATTTCTTCTACTCTTGGCAAACCAGTGGTAATATCTTCGCCTTGCACGCCTCCCAAATGGAAGGTCTTCATTGTGAGCTGAGTGCCTGGTTCGCCAATGGCTTGCGCCGCAATAATTCCCACCGCGTCGCCGGGTTGAGCAAGTTTTTTGAAAGCCATATTCAAGCCATAGCATTTTTGGCAAATTCCCCAGTCCTGCTGACAAAAAATCGGCGTCCTTACTGGTATTTCGGAAATTTCTGATTCATTAATTTGCTTGGCTTGGGTTTGTGAAACAACCGTATTTTTTCTGACAATCACTTTATTGGTCTTAGGATCGGAAATTTGGGCGGCGGCCACGCGACCGTAAATTCTTTCTTCAAAGTTAGCAGTGGTATTTTCTGAGTCATCGCGATAGACCAAAATATATTTGTCTGATCCGCAATCCTCGCCATTGATAACAACATCTTGCGAAACATCGACCAATCGTCTGGTCAAATAACCAGCATCTGAGGTTCGAAGCGAAGTGTCTGATTTTCCTTTTCTGGCGCCGTGCGTGGAGATAAAATATTCATAGACCGACAAGCCCTCCTTAAAGTTGGTTTTTATCGGCAATTTAATAATTTCTCCGGTGGGCGACACCACCAAGCCCTTGATACCGCTCATCTGGATAATTTGAGCAAACGAGCCCCTTGATCCCGATGCCACCATTTCATAGACCGGGCTCGTTTTATCGTATTGCTTAATCATGGCTTTTTCAATTCTTGATTTTACTTGCGACCAAGTATCAATGATTTTGAAGTCCCTTTCTTCTTCAGTTATCAATCCCTGTTCAAATTGACTCTCAGCCAAGGCTACTTGCACGTCTCCTTTTTTGACTAAACCGTCTTTTTCTCGGGGAATCTGAAGATCGTCGATTGAAATGGTAAGCCCGGATTTGCCTGCCCAGTGAAAACCCAATGACTTGATTTCATCTACCATTTTAACCACAGTTTTTTCATCGCAATTTTCATATCCGTCCGATAAAAGTTTTTTTAACTTTTTGTTATCCATGGTCTTGTTGATAAAACGCATGGCTTTGGGAATAATATTGTTAAACAAAATTCTTCCGACTGAGGTTTCAATAATTTTACCGTTTGAGAGTCGCACTTTAATTCTCTCCCTTACTTCTACCCGGTCTAATTGATAGGCCAAAATTGCTTCGTTTTTATTAGAAAAGATTTTGATTTTGTCCTTTTTTTGCTCGTCAATTTTGGTGAGATAATATATTCCATAAACAATATCGTAACGCGCCTGAACCACTGGTTCGCCCGAGGCGGGTTTTAATAAATTTTTCACTGACGCCATAATTTGCTCTGCTTCGGCTTTGGCCGGGGTGGATAATGGCAAATGCACTGCCATTTGGTCGCCATCAAAGTCAGCGTTGTAAGCATAACAAACCAATGGGTGAATTTGAATGGCTTTTCCTTCCACCAAAATTGGCTGAAACGCTTGAATGCCCAGACGATGCAAAGTAGGCGCGCGGTTTAAGAGCACCCAGCTTTTGGCGGAAATTCTTTCCAAAATTTCATAGACCTCTGGTGTTCCTTTGTCAACCAAACGGGCGGCGTTTTTGATGTTGTGAACATAGCCTTCTTTAATCAGTTTGCTCATCACAAATGGCTTATAAAGCTCAAGCGCGATTTTTTTAGGCAAACCGCATTGGTTTAATTTGAGTTCAGGTCCCACCACAATCACGCTTCTACCTGAATAATCCACCCTTTTACCAAGTAAGTTTTGTCTAAAACGACCTTGTTTTCCTTTAAGCATGTCTGAAAGCGATCTAAGTTTTCGTTGTCCGGCGCCAGCGGTTTGAGGCGCTTTGCCCCGACGGGAATTATTGTCAATCAACGCGTCAACTGCTTCTTGCAACATTCTTTTTTCATTTCTGGTGATGACTTCTGGCGCGCCTTGTTCAATCAATTTTTTCAAACGGTTGTTGCGGTTAATTACCCTTCGATAAAGATCGTTTAAGTCAGATGCGGCGAAGCGCCCGCCGTCTAATTGCACCATTGGTCTCAGGTCTGGCGGAATAACCGGAATTTTGATGAGCATTAAAGATTCTGGTTTAATTTCAGCTTTTTGCATATCGGATAAGACCTTAATCCGTCTGAGCATTTTTTTTTGGCTGGAGGCGGGAACTTTAGAAACATTTTCTTTTAGATTTTTAATTTCTATTTCCATATCAAACTCTTGCAAAATTCTATAAATTGCCTCGGAACCAATGCCAACTTGAATTACATTGCCGTATTTGAGCGATAATTCATGATATTTTTCCTCTGAAACCAATTGTTTTTCCGCCAGATTTGTAAGTTGGGTTTTGGTTTCTTTGTATTGTCGATCAAGAATCGCCCGCTCAATATGTTTCTTTTTCTTGGCTTGGTTATATTCTTCTTCAAGTTGTTCTAAAATTTGCTTGACTACATCATCATTGACTTTGGTAATGATAAAACTGGCAAAGTAAATCACTTTTTCTAAATCATTGATAGATAAATTTAGCACTGTGCCCAGAATTGACGGCACGGCGCGCACATACCAAATATGAGCGATGGGCACGCAAAAATTAATATGTCCCATTCTTTCCCGTCTGACGCTCGAACGGGTTACTTCCACACCGCATTTATCGCAAATTACACCTTTATATCTAATTTTTCGGTATTTACCACAATAACATTCGTAGTCCTTAATCGGACCAAAAATTTTTTCATCAAAAAGACCCTCGCGCTCAGGTTTTTGCGTGCGGTAATTGATGGTTTCTGGTTTTAGCACTTCACCATGCGACCATGATTCAATATCGTTGGCGGACGCGACTTTAATGCGCAGCGAGTCAAACTCTAATCCAAAGTCCTTTTGTACCATATTTTTACTCCATCACCTCTTCAGGAGTTGCCTGAGGTGGATTTTCTTCTTGTTGGGCTAATATCTCGGTTATTTCTCGATCAATATTTTTGTTTTTTGCAGTCGAAGCTTCCTTAAAATGAGATTGTCTGGTGTTTGGTTTGATTTTTTGCACTTTGCCATTTTCTAACGGCTCAACATTGAGAGACAATGATTGTAATTCTTTCATTAAAACATTGAATGACGCGGGGATCGACGGCTTTTGAATTTCTTCATTTTTAATAATTGCTTCGTAAGCGCGCGATCGGCCCTGAATGTCGTCGGACTTGATAGTGAGTATTTCTTGCAGAGTGTGCGCTGCGCCGTAGGCCTCAAGCGCCCAGACCTCCATTTCCCCAAATCTTTGTCCGCCAAATTGCGCTTTTCCACCCAATGGTTGTTGAGTGACAATTGAGTAAGGACCAATCGATCGGGAGTGAATTTTGTCATCAACCATATGGATCAATTTCATCATATAAATAATACCGACTGTCACATCTTGGTTAAATATTTCACCGGTTTTTCCGTCAATCAATTTTGTTTTGCCTGACTCTGGTAAATCGGCTTTTTTCAAAAGGTCTTGAATCTTGTCTAATTTAATTCCAGTAAATGCGGGCGAGGCAACCTTAAATCCTAATTTGCGCGCCGCCCAACCAAGATGTGTCTCTAAAATCTGCCCTAAGTTCATACGGGAAATTACGCCCATGGGGTTGAGAATTATGTCAACCGGTGTTCCGTCTTCAAGGTGAGGCATATCTTCCGCTGGCAAAATTTTAGAAATTACCCCTTTGTTTCCGTGTCGTCCTGCCAGTTTATCGCCGACTTGAATTTTTCTCAATTGGGCGATGGAAACTTCCACTGATTGATAAACGCCGGTGGGAAGTTCGTCGCCTTTGTCTTTTTCAAAAATTTTAATATCAATAACTTTTCCAAATTCTCCATGTGGCAGACGAAGCGAAGTATCCATTACATCTTTGGCTTTTTCGCCAAAAATCGCGCGCAACAGTTTTTCCTCAGCAGTGAGTTCGCTTTCACCTTTGGGTGAAATTTTACCCACCAAAATATCGCCTTCTTTAATTTCGGCGCCAATGCGGATAATGCCCAGATCGTCAAGGTTGGCAAGGGTCTCCTCGCCCACATTAGGAATATCTCGGGTAATGACTTCAGGACCAAGTTTGGTGTCGCGGACCTCAAGACCGTAGGTCTCAATATGAATGGAAGTAAACTCGTCGTCTCTTACTAAGCGGTCGGAGATGATAATCGCGTCTTCGTAATTGCCACCCATATAGGACGCAAAGGCAACCAAAAGATTTTGTCCCAATGCCAATTCGCCATTATCAATGGCAGACGATTCCGCAATAATTTGACCGGCGGTTATTTTATCGCCCACATTAACAGAAGGATGTTGATTGATACAAGTGCTTTGGTTTGACCTGACAAATTTTGCCAATGGATAAACAATTTTACTTTTATCGTTTTTTATCACAATTTTATCCGCGCTTACTGATTCAACCAGGCCGGCTTCTTGCGCTTTGAGGATTTGTCCCGAGCTTTTGGCGGCTTCTTCTTCCATACCAGTACCGACGACCGGCGAATCGTAGCGCACCAAAGGCACTGCCTGTTTTACCATATTTGAACCCATTGAAGCGCGCGTCGCGTCGTTATGCTCAATAAAAGGAATTAAAGCGGTTGAAACCGAAATGATTTGACGAGATGAAACATCAATATAATCCACCTGCTTGGCGCTCACTTCTATGGGACCGCCTACCGAACGGACAATTACTTTTTTATCTACAATATAATTGTTTTTGATATTGGTTGAGGCGGGCGCGATATGGTATTTTTCTTCTTCAAAAGCATCTAAAAATTCAATTTTTCCTGATACATTGGCTTTGCCGTTTTTCTTGTCAACTTTTAAGAATGGCGTCTCAATAAAACCAAATTCATTGATTTTGGCGTAAGTGGCAAGTTGTCCCACTAATCCGATATTGGGACCTTCTGGCGTGGCAATCGGGCAAATTCTTCCATAATGAGAATTATGAACATCGCGAACTTCAAAACCAGCCCGTTCACGAGACAAACCGCCTGGACCAGTGGCCGCAATTCTTCGCTTGTGTTCCAACTCTGACAATGGGTTGGTCTGATCCATAAATTGTGAAAGTTGGCTGGACGCAAAAAATTCTTGAAGCACGGCTAAAATTGGGCGATTATTGATGAGTTGAGCCGGTGTTATGGAGTTCGGATCTAAATAACTCATTCGATCCCGAGCAATTCTTTCTAACCGAAGCATTCCCACTCTCAGCCGCGACTGAATAAGTTCGCCCACTGCGCGCAGTCGGCGGTTTTTTAAGTGATCAATATCGTCGGGTTGCGCGCCCGACGTATTGTTCAAAAGAATAATTTCTTTGGCAATCGCGATAACATCATCAAGTAAAAGCAATTGGTGCTCGACGTCATTGGGTTTGTTTAAATTGAGTCGACGGTTCATTTTATATCTACCGACTTTTCCCAAAGAATATCTTTTGGGATCAAAGAACATATTATCAAAAAATGATTGAGCGGTTTCCGCAGTTGCCAAATCGCCCGGTCGCACCTTTTTATAAGTATCAAGGAGCGCTTCGGCTTGATTTTTGGTAGCGTCTTTTTGGAGTGTCTTTTTTATGTATTGGTGATCAGAGTCGGTATCAACATCTTGGAAAATTTCTATAAGATCCTGGTTAGTATAATCGCCTAACGCTTTCAAAAAAGTTGTTAGAGGCATTTTTCGTCGGCGGTCAATTTTTACAAAAATAATGTCGCGGTTGGATGTTTCAAATTCCACCCACGCTCCGCGGGAAGGAATGATTTTGGCGCCAAAAAGTTTGCGAGTACCAAAGTTTAGAGCAGTAAACATTATTCCATAAGAACGGACGATTTGCGTCACCACCACTCTTTCAATGCCATTGATGATAAAAGTTCCGCGCGGAGTCATTAAAGGAAAATCGCTTAAATAAACATCTGCTTCTTGAATTTTGCCGGTTTCTTTATGAGTAAGTTTAACTCGGCATTTTAGCGGCGCTTTGTAAGTAAGGTTTCTTTCTTTAGCTTTTTCCTCGTCGACTTTTGGTTCCTCGTGCTCGTATTCACCCAATTCTAGACGATATTTTTTATCTGTAAAATCTTCAATCGGCGAGATTTCTTCAATGAGTTCTTTGATACCTTCGGAAAATAACCATCTGTATGATTTTTTTTGAATATCGATGAGATCAGGGATTTGAATATTGTCTGTTTTGGGTGAAAAATATTTTCTTGCCATAAAAAAACCTATAATCTATTTTAATATATACAAAAAATACAGTTTAAAACAAACTGTCTCTATTCTCACTGATTAGTGAAAAAGACAAAGCAATTTATTGACCTTTAATTATTAGACTTCTCGAGATCCAGCACCAACAAAATCGTATCAATTACTAATAACCATAATAGCAAACTTTCAAAAACTTGTCAAGAGCCGATGTTTCATCGGCTCGCAGACCCCGTGGCAAGGCACTGCCATTAGGGTGCGGGATTCGTTTGGCAGTAAGGTGTCTATACGGGGTCAAGCCCCGCCAAAGTAATCTCAAATCTCAAATCTTCCGCCCGCCATCGCTACCTGCCCGCTAATGCAAGCATAGCGTTGCAGGCGGGTGCTCAGGCGATTAGCGGGCAGGCAAAATCACAATGTAAAATGCAGAAGTTTTTTGACTTTTGACTTTTGATAAAAATTCCAATTCTCAAGCATCAATGTTCAATGATTCCTTGAGATTTTGATTTATTGGAATTTGTACTGGTCGTGTGATCACTTAACCACAACTCTAAACTTTATATTTTCGGTTTTGATACTCACGATTTCAAAATTTTCTGGCAAGATAAAATTTTCTTTTTTTATCTGCCTGTTGTACTCGCCCGCTGAACCAATGTCTGCCGCGTCAATTTGCAATTTGATTTGCGAGCCGTCAAAACCACTGATTTTACTGGCTGGCGCGCTCACCACAATTTGAACATTTTCTGGCGATATTCCTGACACCGACAAATTATTTTTCAAATTCAAAAATTCTATATTGCTAACCGCGATGTCTTTTTCTGCTTTTGCCTCCACTACTTTAATCACAATTTTAACTTGCCTTAAATTGTCTAAACTTGATAGACCAGTCGGAAATTCTAAAGCAACATTTTTTTCTATGGTTCGACTCTCGCCAGCAATTGAAATTTGTTGGGTGGGGATAAAATTTGTCTCAAAGACCAATGACGGGTCGCCGGTTATGTTTGCCACTGACGGCGAGACCGAAATATTTTCCACTTGAAAGCCGGGTTTTAGATCGCCGATAACTTCTGCTTTAATGCCAACGGTCTTAACATTGGCGGTTTTGCCGATTTGCGCGGAAATGGTCACTTCTTCGGGCGAAAAAACGATATTATCAATTTTATTATTTTGGCTATCCAACGGTTCTAAGCGATAGACACGGGAAAAGTCGTTTTTTTCATTATCAATATTTACCTTTGCCACCACGCGAGAAATTTTTTTAAAAATAGTGGGCGATGATTTGGCAACCACGGTTGGCGGCGAAATTTGGTAACCATTAACTGCAAAGCCCTGCGCGGGCGCACCGTCAAACATTATCTCAACTTTTTGTTGTTTTTCTTGAATTTCCTCAATATTTACTTGCACTTTATCTGGCGAAATTTTGATAATTTGCACTTCTGGATTATCTGAAACGACTTTAACATCTAACTGATACAAACCGGTTGATTTGCCTAATAGATCCACTCTGGCGTGAAAATTTGACGCCGAGATTTTTTGCCAAACCTGCGGTTGCGCAGATATTTTAACTTTTACTGACCGTTCGGATAAAACCGCCAAATAATTTGTTTTGACATTAATTGTGTCAATGGCAATATCCGCGGGAAAAGTGCCAATTCTACCCAATTGAAAAGAAATAAAAAGCCAAAAGCCAAAAGCCAGAACTAAGCAAATTATTTTAATATAAATGTTTTCTAATGGTTTCATTTTTGTAATAAATTCGGGTTTGGGTTAAGTGTTTTGTCAAATATTTTTTCATTTCCTCCAGATTTAAATTTCTTTGAATTCTGCCATTGACTGACAAAGAAATCGCGCCGGTCTCTTCGCTCACAATAATCGCGACTGCGTCTGTGATGCCAGTTAAACTCATTCCGGCTTTGTGCCGCGTGCCCAGCGATAAATCAATTACATCGTCAGAAATCGGCAAAGTGCAACCCGCGGCAATAATTTTTGAACCAGAAATTACCACTGCTCCATCGTGAAGAGGCGCCCGCGGAGTAAAAATATTAGTCAATAATTTAGAAGAAAAATTAGCGTAAAGTTTTTCGCCGGTGGCGATCACATCGCCCAGATTTGACTGTCTGACAAAAACAATTAGCGCCCCGATTTGATTTTTTGACAAAACCTTAATCGCTTGGATGGTCTCGTCAACAATATTGTCAATTTCAATTTTTGATAAACCTTTCCAGTCAGTAACATATTTTGTGGAAGCGCCCAATTTTTCCAGCGCGTGTCTTAACTCTGGCTGAAAAACGACTGGAATTGCCACCAAAATCGAAGTAAGCGCCCAGCGGAGTAATGTTTTGAGCGCGTTGAGTTCAAAGTATTGACTAATAAGCCATAAAATCGCCAGCACCATAATACCATACAAAATTCCCAAGGCGCGGGTCTGGCGTAAAAACAGATAAAACCAGTAAAACAAAATCGCCACAATTAAAATATCAACTACCGCTGAAACATTGGCAATATTCCTGATGGTTTGGGCGATATTTAGCGCTGTATCGCCGGCGCCCAAAACCATTTTACTTGAAAAATCCATTCATTTCCCTCTTTTGAGGTCGTTTAAGAATACCATTTTTACTGTAATTATTAAATTTTGGCTCCGTATTTTTCAACGACCCCTTCTGAGTTTTTGTTCTTTTTTAATGATTTGATATGTTTCTATAATATCATTTTTTTTGACTTTTGCAAACGGCGATTTTTTGACAAGTTTTGCGCCGCCAGTGGCGCCGGTCTTCAGAACTTTAACCGTTTGTTTTTCTAATTCAAGCGATTTTAATTTTACTTTCCCCATTTTTCTATGGTCGCGCCATTGATTTGCGTCTGTGTCAGGTAAAATTTCTCCTTCGATTACTTCTAATCCCGCCACCACTTGGGTTTTAAACTGATGAAAGGTTTTAAGCACTTTGGCTCTGCCAATAATTTTTTCTTCAATTTCTGGCGGGAGTATTTTCTCAATTTCACCGTAAACATAGTCCAATAATTCATAAATTATATCAAAATTTCTGATACTTACTTTTTTTTCCTGGGCAAGTTTTCTAACTTCTGGAGTAAGAGTGGACTTAAAACCGATAATCCACGCCTGGCTTACCTCAGCCAAATTTACATCTGTCTCAGTGATCGCGCCCACCGCTTTGACAATAATTTCTACTTTAATTTTGCTTTGGTCAATTTCTTTAATTTTATCTTCAATCGCTTTTAACGAACCAGCCATATCTGCTTTTATAATAATATGGGTTGAGATGTTTGAGTCCGATCCTTGATTGTGAATGCTTTTAACTGGCTGATATTTGGTATTTTGGCTAATTTTTTGACGAGCGATTTTTTCGTCTTTTTGCTCCTGGAAAATTTCTCCTGTCTCAGGCATTGAACGAAAACCAGCCACGAGAGCCGGCATTGACGGCGAGACATTTAACAGTTTGTTGCCACGCCAGTCGTACATAGCTTTTACTTTTGCCCAGGTCTTGCCTACGGTGATAATGTCGCCAATATTGAGTTCTCCTTTTTGGACTAAGACCGTTGCCACCGGTCCAAAACCCTTTAATGTTTTTGATTCAATGACTGCGCCTTGCGCCAAACCCTTTTTCGTTGTTTTCAATTCAAGCATATCTGCCACCAAAATGATCAATTCTAAAAGTTTGTCCAAATTTTGATTTTTTGCGGCGCTAATTTCAACTGTCGGAATTTTACCTCCCCATTCCTCTGGCAATAAATTAATTTCCGCCAATTGCCTTTTCACTTTTTCCGGATCTGCTTCTGGCAAATCAATTTTGTTAATCGCCACAATGATGGGCGCAGCCGCGCTTTTGGCGTGAGAAATTGCTTCAACGGTTTGCGGCTTGATGCCATCGTTGGCAGCCACGACTAATACCACAATATCAGTAAGATTGGCGCCGTGGGCGCGCAAACTTGAAAATGCCTCGTGTCCGGGTGTATCCAAAAAAGTGATGGCGCGTTTTTGGTCTTTGAGCGCGACTTCCACTTGATAGGCGCCGATGTGCTGGGTAATCGCGCCTGACTCCCCGCTCACAACATCGGTTTTTCGAATAACGTCCAACAATTTGGTTTTCCCATGATCAACATGCCCCATCACTATTACAATCGGCGGTCGCTCGTAGCCGTCTTTGAGAACTTCTTCATCCTTTTCTTTTTTATTTGTGTCTTCATTTTCGGTCTCAAAACCTAATTCTAAAGCAATGATTTGTCCGGTCTCAAAATCAATCGATTCGTTAATATTTGCCATTACGCCATTTTTCATCAACTCCATAATCACGGTTTGAACCGGTAAATCTAATTTTTGCGCAAAATCGCGCACCGTGATAATTTTGGACAAAGCAATTTTTTGTTTTGGTTGATCTGGCAAAAAAATCGCGGTATGATTTTCGTTTTGTGTTTTGTGTTGCAAAATATGCGCAGTATTAGAATTTTCGCGCGCCTGGGCTTTTAATTCCTTTTTGCTAAATTTTCTTTTTGGTTTCATAGTAAAATAATAGATTTCTTCCGCAACAATTTTTCGTAGCGAAAGTTAAATTAAAATTAAGAATGAATAAAAGATTCAATCTCAAATCTCAAAATTCAAATCTCCTGCCCGCCATCGCTTCGCTTTGGCGACTTGTTAAAATGTCTTATGAATGAATTCTGATTTAGAAATTTTTTTATTAGATTGCGATCGCTTTATTACAAGAGGGCGCAGCCCATTACCTTGTGCGTAATTCTTTATTTTCGTATTATTATCTTTTTTTTGCTTACTAATGGGACGAGTGGTAAACTCTTTTTTTGGTTTGGCAACATTATTTTTTTTCTCACTTTCTTGGTCGTTTTTTTCACCCAATCCGCGCTCTAAAATAGTTTTTTCTTTATCAATTATTCCCACAGATGAGACCTTATCCTGCCCCTTAAAGCGCATCAAAGTAACCCCCATTGTGTTTCTCCCTAATCGTTTGACTGATTTTATCGGAACTCTGATGATAATGCCTTTTTGAGACGCCAGCATCAAATCGCTGTCATTGGCAATGCTTACAATCGCGCTTACTAATTTGCCGGTCTTAATTGAAACTTTGCTCGCCCGAACTCCAATACCACCTCGTTTTTGGTGTCTAAAATTATTTTTGATAATTGTCCGTTTGCCATAACCATTTTCCAAAATTGTCAAAAGATCTGGATTTTCATCTTGGGAAACCACCTCTGTCGCAATAACTTCGTCGCCTTCCCTTAATTTAATTCCCTTTACACCGGCGGCAGATCTGCCCATTGGTCGCGCGTTTTTTTCGCTGTAAAAAATTGCCTGTCCATTTTGAGACACTTGAATAATGCTGTCGCTGCCGCGCGTAGTTTTTACAAATCTTAATTCGTCACTGGCGCTTAATTTAATCGCGATGATACCGCTTTTTCGCACATTTTGATAAACGTCAATTAAGGTCTTTTTTATTTTTCCTTGCTTGGTTGCCATCACCAAATATTTCCCTTCTGATTTTTTATTGGGCACTGTGAGTACGGTGGTAATTATTTCGTCTGGTCCAAGTTGGATAACATTTGCCAGCGAGTGCCCTTTGGAAATTCGCGAGCCAGTCGGTATTTCAAAAACCTTGGCTTTGAAAATTTTCCCCAGATTGGAAAAAAACATTATTTCATCGTGTGTTGAAGCGGTTAAAATATGTTTCATTTCATCTTCCAATCTTGTGCCCATACCCATAATTCCTTTTCCTCCTCTCCGTTGCGCCTTGTATGATCCAACTGGAATTCTTTTAATATAGTTGCCAGAAGTTATCGTGACAATCACTTTTTCGTCAGGAATTAAGTCCTCAACATTAAATTTACCTAATGGATTTTTGAAAATTTTTGTCTTGCGTTCGTCGCCAAATTTTTCTTTTATTTCTTGCAATTCTTCAGAAATAATTCTTAGGACTAATTTCGGATCCTCTAAGATTTTACTTAGCCGTTCGATTTCTGTTTTGATGTATGCGAGTTCATCTAAGACCTTTTGTCGTTCCAGTCCAGCCAACGCCGATAGTTTCATTTCTAAAATTGCGATCGCTTGAATTTCAGTAAATTTGAATTTTTGAATTAAATTTCCTTTCGCCTCTTCGCGGTCTTGACTATTTCTAATGGTAGAAACAATTTCATCAATGTGATCAAGCGCGATTTTCAATCCGGCTAAAATGTGCTCTCTATTTTTAGCCATCTTTAACTCATATTGCGTTCGCCGCGCCACGACATCTTTTCTATGTTTAATAAATTCAAAAATTATTTCCTTAAGTGAAAGCAATCTCGGCTGAATACCGTCAACCAAAGCCACTAAATTCATATGAAAAACGGTTTGTAGCGGAGTCAATTTGTAAATTTGGTTTAGTATTTTTTTTGCGAACGCATTAGAACGTAAGTCAATGACAATGCGGACGCCTGACTTTCGATCGCTTTCATCGCGAATATCAGAAATGCCTTCAATTTTTTTTGTCTTAACGAGATTGGCAATTTTTGCCACTAAGTCCGCTTTATTGACTTGATAAGGAATTGATGAAATTAAAATTTGATTTGCGCCTTTGTCATCTTCATCTATCATTGCTTCACCGCGGCAAACAACCGGACCTTTGCCGCTCAGATAAATATATTTTATATTTGTTCCGTCAAAAATCAATCCGCCAGTCGGAAAATCAGGACCTCTTACAATTTCAGCCAGTTCTTCTGGCATAATTTCGGGCTTATTGATTTGAGCAAGAATAGCGTCAATTACTTCTGATAAATTATGAGGTAAAATATTGGTTGCCATACCAACCGCAATTCCTAATGTTCCATTGATTAAAAGATTAGGCACTCTGGAGGGCAGGACAATCGGTTCCTTTCTTGTAGCGTCAAAGTTTTCCGCGAAATTAACTGTCTCTTTTTCAATGTCAAAAAGCATATAGTCAGTAAGGCGCGCCATTTTCGCTTCTGTATAGCGCATCGCGGCTGGAGAATCCCCGTCGACACTGCCCATATTCCCTTGACCGTCAATTAATTTATAACGCATTGAAAATTCCTGCGCCATTCTTACCATTGAATCGTAGACCGCCTTATCTCCATGCGGATGATATTTTCCCAAAACCGATCCTACCACTGTGGCGGACTTTCGGTGCTTAGCATTATATCTTAATTTCATTTCATGCATGGCAAAAAGGATTCTGCGATGCACCGGCTTTAATCCATCTCTCACATCAGGTAAAGCGCGCGAGACAATTACGCTCATCGCATAATCAAGATACGAATCCTGCATTTCTTTCTCTAAAATTGTCGGTAGAATATTTTTGTCGTAATTTTGCAATTCGTTTTTTAATTCTTTTTTGGGGTTTTTATTTGGCATATTTTAAATTAAATCAAAAAATTATTTGAGATTTGAATTTATTTTAGATATCCAAGTTCTTAACATTTTTGGCGCGGGTTTGAATAAAATGTTTCCGCGGCGGCACTTCGCTTCCCATCAAAATATCAAAGATCTCGTCTGCCTTTTCAATATCTCCGATTTCCACTTTTTTCAAAACCCTTTTTTCTGGATCTAAGGTTGTCTCCCATAATTGTTCTGGATTCATCTCACCCAAGCCCTTATATCTTTGAATATTAATTTTTTTTTGGCTGTCTACGTGATTATCTTGATTAATATTTTTGATAATTTCGTCTTTTTGCGCTTCGGTGTAGGCATAGAATTTTTCCTTGCCAACATTAATCGCGTAAAGCGGCGGCTGGGCAATGTATAAATAGCCGTCTTTGATAACATCAATAAAATGTCTGAAAAAAACCGTTAAAAGCAAAGTTCTAATATGACTGCCGTCTGTATCCGCATCGCACATTATGACAATTTTATGGTATCTTAATTTTTTAACATTGACTTCGTCACCCACGCCAGCGCCTAAGGCAATAATCAATGACTTGATTTCTTCGTTTGCCAACATTTTGTCAAGACGGGCTCTTTCTACATTCAAAATTTTTCCGCGCAGCGGTAGAATGGCCTGCGTCCTTCTGTCGCGCGCCATCTTGCTCGAGCCGCCGGCGCTGTCGCCTTCCACAATGAAAATTTCTGATTTTTGCGGATCGCGCGACGAGCAGTCAGCCAACTTGCCCGGCAGCGCCATACCTTCAAGCGCGCCTTTGCGAATCACGGTTTCGCGCGCCGCTTTCGCCGCTTTTCTGGCTCTGGCAGACAGTAAATTTTTTTCAATAATTCTTTTCGCTTCCTGCGGATTTTCATCTAAATGATAACTTAAATATTCATTGATAACCGCTTCAACCACACTTCTGATTTCTGGATTGCCGAGTTTGGCTTTGGTTTGTCCTTCAAACTGCGGCTCAGGTAATTTTACCGAAACAACAGCCACCAAGCCCTCACGCACATCATCGCCGTTTAATGTATCATCGCCATTTTTAATCAAATTATTTTTCTTGGCATAATCATTCAAGACGCGAGTGAGACCACTGCGAAAACCGGTTAAATGCGTGCCGCCTTCTTCGGTGTGAATATTGTTGGCAAAAGTGGAAACATGCTCATATTGATCATTGATATATCCGAGCGAAATTTCAACATTTATATCGTCAGTCGCTTTTTCAATGTAAAACACCCGATTAGTAATCGCTTCTTTTTTTCGCAGTAAATGTCTCACAAAAGAACTAATTCCGCCTTCAAAATAATATGAAAATTTATGGGTTTTTTTCTCGTTCCGCTCGTCAAAAATGTCAATTTTTAATCCTTTGGTCAAAAATGCCTGCTGACGTAAATGGTCAAGAACTACTTTCCAGTCAAACTCTATTTCAATATTGCGAAAAACTTTTGCGTCTGGCTTGAATATCTGTAAAGTACCTTGTTGGTCGGTTTTGCCAATATTTTTCACCGGCGCTTGGGGAACTCCCCTTTTATATTTTTGAGTATAAACATTTCCATTGCGATAGACCTCGGTGGTCATTTCTTCGCTTAATGCGTTCACCACTGAAACGCCCACGCCGTGCAAACCGCCAGAAACCTTATAACTGCCGCCTTTGCCGAATTTAGCGCCGGCATGCAACGTGGTCATAATCGTCTCAAGCGCGGATTTATTGGTTTGCTGGTGAGTATCAACTGGAATTCCTCTGCCGTTATCAAAAACCGAAACTTTATTCTCAGGCAAAAGTTTAACTTCAATCTTGGTGGCAAATCCTGCCATTGCTTCGTCAATTCCATTGTCAACCACTTCCCATATTAAATGGTGCAAGCCGTCTTTGCCCGTGCCGCCGATATACATTGCCGGTCGTTTTTGCACCGGATCCAAGCCCTCTAAAACCGTGATATTTTTAGCTGTGTATTGATTTTTTTCCATTATTTAAATATTAGACTTCTTCCAAAATAACCTTTTCTACCCGTCGTCATTCAATCTCTTGCAGTATTCTAAATTACAAGGAATCCCGCTATGATGGCGTGGGGACGTGACAATCTCTTTGGGGTTAATTAATAATCTTACTCCATTAAAATTAATTCGTCTTTACCAAGCATTCCTTCAAAAATTGATTTTCCTTTATTTTTAATGATATAAATTTCGTTCTCTGCGCCAGATTGTTTTTGCAAAATCAATTCTTGCGTATCAATGTTTTGCGGCAATTTGATAACTAATTGCGCCACTTTACTCATTCCTACATCTGCATCAAACCAAAACCCAAAAACATTTTTTTCATATTCTAAATTTGTTTCATTTATTTTTTCCACCTTACCATTGATTAAAAAATTTTCAAGTTGCGCACCTTTTGGCAGATAAACCCGCAGATAATTTTTGTTGGTCTGGGTGGGATATTTATCGCTCCGTTCCAAATTAGTCCGGGTGATTGATAATTTAACCGTATGTTCATCTAACTCATAAACGGTCTGCTGAATAACCGACAAACTTGATTTGCCTCCGCCTAAATTGGCATTGTTAATATGTAAATAATTATTATGAATTTTATCGCTGCTAATTTTACCGCCCCAATTGCGCGCTTTCACAATTGACTGGCGGTTATCGTTAAAATAAAATAAAATGTTTTTTCTTTCAATTAAGTCAAGCGCCACAGACCACAATTTAACACTGCTGGTTTGTCTGATTTTTTCTATTATTTTGGGCAGTAATTCCTTAATAATTGTTTTGGGCTCGTCAACGGCTAAATTTTGCGGATTGGTAAAATAATCATATTCAACTTCTTGCTGAATTTCGGCTAAAACATTAGTTGAATCAATCATCGTTCCGTCATCAAGTTTTACCGCGCCGGTGATTTCCAAAATGTTTTTAAGCGCCGAGGCATTGATCGCCAAAATGCCGTTTATTTTGTCTTGGTATTCGGTTTCATAAAACCATTCAATGTCACTGCTTGCCCTTTCAAAATCCGCCTCCCAGTTGCTGTCATGCAAACTCCAAGAATTTCCCTCGCCTAACCATTGTTGCAAAACCTTGGGCTGAGCGACAAAATTTGCGGATTTAAATTCGTTGTCTTGGTGATAGATATTGGTTTCAACTAAAAAGTTTTTAATTTTTTTATGATTAATTTCAAAAGTGGCAAATGAACCGATAAATCCGCCGGTGGGGCGAAGCTCGGTGTTATTTTGAAAAAGCATAAGATATTTTCCATCATCATAAAGTTTCACCAAATCAATGGTGCTGGCGATGGCTTTGTGATAAAAAGTTGTGGTGATTGAGCCAAAAAAAATCACCAGAATAATTAATAATTTAAACCAAAAAAAACTGCCGCGCGCCGGTTTTTTTTTGGCTTCCTGATGCGGATGTTGAATTCTAACGGTAATCGGCAAACCAAAATTTGGACTTACGGAAGTCCGATAAATATTATCGATTTGTTTTCGCATTTAAGGTTTTAAATACTCTTTGATAAAAGCCAGGATCGCGCCCAGAACCAATCCGCTAAATAAGCCAATGATGACATTTTGCAAATTATTTTTTCCCGGCGCGAGGACAAAAGGATCAGCCAGTTTAATCAGTGAAAAATTATTGGATAATTGTCCATCTGCTTGAAGCGATTTCATTTTTTCATCAATCGCCCTAAAAGCGTTAGTTAATAGATTTTGCGTTTCTTCACCAGAACGAGCAGATGTCTTAATCACCAAAGTTGAGCTATCTGGCGCAAACCTCTGGGTGGTAAAGACCTTTTGCAATTCCTTTAAGTCGGTTGATGGCAAAGCCACATTCGCATTTTTGTAAATAGTTGCCACAAAACTCGGGCTCGAAAGCCAATATTCTACATTACTGGCTAAATTTCCAGAAGCCAAAATATTGTAATAATTGTCAAATTTATAATCCGCGGTTTGCTCTTGTTTATTGCTAAAAATCAAGGTAAGCGAACCCTGAAATTCAATCGGCTTGCTTGCCTGCCAAAAATATAATGTTAAGGCGAAAATAATGGCTATTGCAAAAACCAGCCATTTGTGTTTGCCTAAAATTTTGATGTAGTCCTTTAATTCCATAAGACGTCTTTTGTTAAATAAGAAATAAAAATGAAGAATTAAGAATTGAAATAGTAAATCGAAAATTTCTTAATTGCCTGCCCCGTAAAATTGCGAAGTAATTTATTCGGGGTAATTTAATTTCTTAATTATTCATTCTTAATTTTAATTTAATAAAGTCCTTTATTTTCATTCTAAATTGTTCGGGCGTAAATTGCAAGGCGCGCTCCCGGCATTCTTGAGATGAAAACTTTTTCTTTTCAAAAATCTTTATGGCAGAGATTACATTTTGATAATTTTGCCGGTCAAAAAAAATTCCGGTTTTTCCTTCAATCACAGTTTCTAACGCCCCGCCTTTTTTATAGGCAATGACTGGCGTGCCCGCGCTCATTGCTTCAAGCGGAGTAATGCCAAAATCCTCAAGCGCTGGAAAAATATAGGCGCGGGCATTTTGATAAAGTGAAACCAAACGATTGTCTGGCACTCTGTCCAAAAATGAAATATTTTCCGATATGGCTAATTTTTCTAAGCGATTTCTGTCTGATCCAGCGCCCGCGATGATCAATTTTTTTTCTGGCATTTGGTTGAATGCCTTGATTGCAATATCATATTTTTTATATGGCACTAACCGTCCGCCCATTAAATAGTAGTCCTGTTTTTTGGTCTTAGGCAAAAATAATTCTGTTTCAACTGACGGATAAATTACTATTGACTCCCGTCCGTAAATACTTTTAATTCGTTTTTGCACTTCGCGCGAATTGGCAATATAAAAATCCGGTCTTTGGCTGGCGCGAAAATCCCATTTCTTGAGATATGGCAAATATAAATCTAGCAATGGACGCAAAATTTTCGGCACAGAGGTCTCCAGATAAAAATTTTTATCAATCCAAAGATATCTGGTGGGCGTGTTGCAATAGCAAATATGGATTTGGTGGGGATTGCGTTTTTTAACTCCTTTGACTAAAGCGGAAGTGAGCGAAATCACCAAATCATAATTTTTCAAATTCCAATTCTCAATCACATTAGGATAAAACGGCAATAATTTTTTATAAATTTTTTTGGAAAATGGCAGTTTTTGCAGCCAGGAAGTTATGATTTTATATTTGCCAAATGTCTGTCCGCAAACATCGGAATTATAAATTAAAGTATAGATTGTGGCTTGGGGAAAAATTTCTAAAAATTCTTTGAGCACTCGTTCAGCGCCGCCCATTTGCGTCAAAATTTCGTGGACAATCGCCACGCGCAAATGATCAAACGAGTTGTTTGCTTTTTTGTTTAACATATTAAGATTATAGCAAATTTCCCATCAAATATCAACCCAAAGCTCCGCCGATATGGATCGGCGGATAAAATTTTTCTTAGCTCAAAAAAAGCCCCGAAGGGCTTTACAAAGTTGAATGTGTTAAACGCAAATTGGGCTTAATTGGATTATCTCGATGTTTCGATTACCATTAACCATCTTTTTGTAGGAGGATAATAATATACAGATATCTGGTTTTGGCAATTGGGACAGACAATTTCTTTTCCGGCGCATACATCACTTGAAATGCCTACCGTGCATGCTTTTTCATCAACCATAGTAGATAATTCGTATCCACATTCAGGTCTCGGGCAAAAAGGATGCTCCCCGCTACTTCTTTGGTATTTGCCACTCATAGTCAAGCCACCTCCTGCCTTTCAGCGAGTTCTGCCTTTGCCTGATCATACATTTCTTTAATTTCTAAGTAAGAGTATTGTCCAATTCTGTCAATCCATTTGTTTTCCATTGTCAAGGTACCTCCCTTTTGGTTTTCATTTTCATCCATGCATCATTTCGCGATTTTTCTGCTTTGTTCGTAAGCAGATTAGCGAGTTTGTTATTGTCATTCGTGATTGCTCGTGATTTCAATGCGATTGTTCGCGGTTCATTGGGCGGGCACAAACTCAAACGGAATTACAATTCTTGCCTTCCACGGCAATTTCAAGTATCCATACTCATGGACTAAATCCGAATTCTCTTCCGTTAATCGGTCAAAAATCTTGAGAATTGAAACCTTGGGCTTCACCTTTCCCTGAATTTCCTCCGCAATTCTCCATAAAGACCACCCCTCGGACAGTTCCATGAAATTAACCTTCTCTTTTTCATCCCAACCAATCAAGACACTGCCCACCTGAATGGGCATCTCTTCTTCCTCTTTTATCTTGGCTACTTTCTTTTCTGTCTTCTCTACTGCTGAAACTATTTTCTCTATTAGTAAAACATTCTTTTCTTGATTCCTGGTCAATTGCTCAATTATAGAAGTATTTTCCCGAACTCTCTGGCTGATAGCCGAATTAAATCCGAGCAAATAAGAGAATGCTGCAAACACTAGAAGTACCCATATCCGCCAAAACCGCCAAAACCAAGAAGTGACAATCGTATCATTTTTTTCTCTCAAACCACTCACCTCCTCGGGATTCGCTTCATTAAAATGGTATTTTGGCGCAAAGAGGTTTGAAATCATTGGGCAGCAGTTCTGGATTAACGCCTTTTTTCAGAAAATGCGGTTGGTCGCAGTGGTCGCATTGCTTGACAACCCCTTTTGGATACGCGGCTTTTGAAACTTGTTTGCTGTTGGTATATTTGCCGCAATGGCAGCACTTCCAGGAAAAACCGATTTTCTGTCCATTAAAATCTTCCGAATCAAAAGAGACGGTAACAGATAATTGCCATGGGTGGATAGCACCAGGAGCATAAACCATATCTATCATTCTTTTGCATCGGGGACATCTTTTTCGCCCCTGTCTTAGAGTTTTGCTAACAAAATGGTGTGTAACACCACTTTGTTCAAGATAAGTTGATAAATCAGCCGCGCAAATCATCTTTCCGTCTACAGCCGGACAAAGAGGTATTCTGCCGCAAAATCTTGTAGTAAGAGTAATTCTTCTTTCTGCTTTTTTTCTCATTGTCAAGGTACCTCCCTTTTAGATAACTATTATATATCAAATTTATAACTGCAAGTCAAGTCCAACCAACAAACCCCCTACGAAATTACGAAATTTTTACGAAAATACGAAAACACATATTCATTAATATTATCTCAAGTCGCAAAACATTAAAAATATTACAGAATATAGAATAATCCTAATTAGCCAAATCGTTTACAAATTCCAATGAATCAAAATCTCAAGGAATCATTGAACATTGAAATTTGGAATTTGATTGAACATTGATGTTTGAGAATTGGAATTTTTATCATTGAGCATTGAGAATAATTTTTATCATAAATCTTAAGTCAAAAAACTTTTTACTTTTTGATTTTTGATTTAATTTAATATGCTCCTCTTCCTTTCAAAACCACCCCAATCGTCTTGATTAAAATAATCAGATCAAGCCACAGCGACCAGTTTTCAATATAATAAACATCCAAGCGCACCCATTCGTCAAAGTCCAAATCCGATCTGCCAGAAACCTGCCAGAGTCCGGTGATGCCCGGCTTTATACCCAATCGTCTTTTATGCCAAGCGCTATAATGCTTAACTTCTTCGGACATGGGCGGGCGCGGACCAATCAGCGACATCTCGCCCCGCAAAACATTAAAAAATTGAGGCAGTTCGTCAAGCGAGTATTTGCGCAAAAATTTACCAAATCCAAAAACCCGCGGATCGTCTTTCAACTTAAACATATTACCGTATTTTTTAATATATTCTGTATGCAATTTATGAGCGTCGGGAACCATCGTGCGAAATTTCAAAAACCAAAATTCTTCACCCAATCCAACTCTTTTTTGTCGGAAAAAAATCGGACCGTTAGGCGAAGAAATTTTTATTCCCAAAGCGCAAAAAATAAAAACTGGCGACAATATCAAAATTAAAATTAAACCAGCCACAATATCAAAAATTCTTTTATAAATCGCGCCCCAGCCGAACAGCGGCGTGCGTTGATATTCAATAATCGGTATGCCAGCCAAAAGCGTAAGATCTATTTTTGACGACTGGACTTTGAAAAGATTGGGAATTACCTTAAATCCAATCCCCTTTTCCTGACAATATTCCAAAAGATTTGAAATTTGTTTTTCGCTTGCCAAAGTATCTGCCACAATCACTTCATCAATCCCTTCGCCCAAAACCGATAAATTTTTAGTAAAAATATTATGATCCAGAATTTTTACGATTTTATACCCCCAACTTTTATCATTTTTCAAACTGTTAATTACGGTTTTAGCCAAACCGTGATTGCCGATTATTGCCACCCGAATAATTCCAACATCAAATTTATACAAATAGTGCTGTAAAAAATTTAAAATAACCCGATAAATCGAGACAAATAAAATCGAAAATCCCAGCGCGTAAAAAATCACCAAGCGGGAAAAGAAGTCGGTTCTTGATAAAAATATATATGAAATAGCCAGAAGTGTTGAAGCAAAAGAACCAATCACTACTCGCGAGAGTTCCTCAAATCCCCGTCCTTTTTCTTGGGGAATATAAAGTTTTAGAAAAACAAAAATAATTACCCACAAAAAAGCGATACCAAGAGTAAATCTCAAATATTCGTTAAAACCCCAAACATAATCATATTCAAAATAGGTTCGGATAAAATAAGCCAGCAAAAATGCCGCTGAGACAAAAATATAATCCAGTGGAACTTTTACCGCGCTAAAAATTATCTTTGATCTTTTCATTTAATCATTCTAACAAAAAATGCCAGGAATTTCAAGCCGAATCGTAAATTTGCCCTAGAAAGAAAAAATCTCGCTTGACTGCGAGACCTTTTCTTTCTAGACCTGCTGCGGAATAACCTTTCATAACGAAACGCAGTAGAAAAGGTTGTTTCGCAGCAGGTCTCCTGAAAAATTGAAAAAACTATCTTTCTTTTTCTTTTTCTTTTATTTTTCTTGCCATAGGTAGGCCAGTTCTTTCATTTTCCATTAATTCATAGCCCGCCGGAAGTTCATCAAGCGCGTCAGCCGGTCTTACATCGCGCGCAAAAAAATAAATTCTTTGTAGGCGACCTCCACGCAGGGTTACCTCTTTGCTATGAAGATAATATGTATCGCCTGTCTTTTTGGACTTGACTGAATATGCCATCAGATATCACCTCCTTCTTTTGTGTTATATTTAACCTGTAATTTTACTATTTATACTATCATAACCCGTCAATTAGGTTTGTCAAGCCCCTACCATAAATTTATATACTGAGCAGGTTGAGATACATCGGTAACAAATCTGGTATAATTAAGTCCTTAAAATCTATCTCAGCCCGCCCAACATCATTCAGCCTTTCTTTGAAAACAATATCTCTCCCCAGACATTTTACCAAACGTCCCCTATCCCCCTACCATCAATTTTCAATTTTCAATTTCTAATTTTCAATCAATTTTCAATGACACAATTTTCAAACATTCCTGTTTGTTACATTGAAACATTGTAAATTCAATGTAAATTGAGAATTGTAAATTGAAAATTCAATGCGCAAAAATTCTTGCCACTTGATCGCTTTTTTGCCTTCAAGTTGAACGATTAATGGACAAAATTTATTTTGTCGCATTTCTGCTTTATGAATAATTAGCCGTTTATCTCCAAGCATCAAATATGCTTTTGGTTTGGGAAAAAGCGCGCGCGTTCTAGCATACGCCTGACTGGGATTTTTTAAAAGTTCGTTGGGTAAAATAATTCTGTCTTTATCTGTAATTTTTTTTGTCCAGGTCTCTAAGTGATGATTTTGCTGGATCGCTTTGATTTTTCCTGATAGATACAAAGGAATAATGATAGACAAATTTTCTGTGGCACCGCGCGCAATTTTTTTGGTTAATGTTTTGCAGGTATCATTTTTTGCGATCGCAATTTTTTCCTGCGCTAACATTTTACCGTGATCAATTTTTTCATCCATCACAATTATGGTAAAACCAGTAAATTTCATATTTTTCATAATAGCAGTTTGTATCGGCGTCGCGCCTTTGAGTTTGGGCAGTAATGACGGGTGCGCATTTAAGAAACGATTGGGATATTGATTCAAGACATTTTGGGATACTTTTTTTCCGTAATTTGCCACAATCCAAAGATTAGGTTCTTCATCATCAATAATAAATTTTTCGCTTAAGCCATTTTTAATAATTTCAAAAAATTCCCCCTGCCCCAAAAGACCAATTTTAATTTTTGTCTTCATAATCAATAATCAATTTTCCATTCAAATGATCTATCTCGTGCTGGAGAACGCGCGCCAGCAAGTCCTTGGCTTTAATTTTAATTCTTTCACCTTTTTCATTTTGTCCCAAAACCACCACTTTTATACATCTTGCGATCGCAATTTTTTTACCCAGCACTGACAAACAGCCCTCTTTATCAATTAAGGTTTCTTTTGATCGCGAAATAATTTTCGGGTTGATGATAATCCGAATTTTTGATTTGATATTTTCTGGATCAGTATTTACCAAAATCATTTGTTTTGAAATTCCAATTTGATTTGCCGCCAGTCCAATTCCTTTATTTTCAAATTTGAATTTTTCCATCACCTGAATTTCAGACAAAAGCGCTTTATCAAAAATACTCACCCTTTGAGTTTTTTTTCTTAAAAAAGGATCAGGATAGATTCTGATTTGATACTGATTATTTTGCTCTGGCATTTTGAATTTTTTGATATAGATCAATCAGTTTATCAGTTTGCTTGACTGATGTAAAGTGTCTGGCTTTGGCCAAACCGTTTTTTCTGAATTTTTGCAAAAGTTTTGGATTTTGCAATAGTTTTATAATCGCCTCAGTGAATTTTTGCTGGTTGTTTGCCACCAAAAATCCGTTATAACCAGAATTTATAATATCGGTTGGTCCAAGTTTATTGACTGCCACTGGCACCGCGCCGCCTGCCATTGCTTCTAAAATCACAATTCCTTGCGTATCAGTAATAGACGGAAAACAAAACAAATCGCATGTACCAAAATATTTTTTGGTTTCATCGGGATCCACAAAACCCGGCATAATCACATTTTTTGCTAAATTTAATTTTTTAACCAAGTTCTGATAGGTATTTTCCTGCGGACCGCTGCCTAAAATTATCAAATAAGTATGGGAAATTTGTTGATTGATTCGCCTGAAACTTTCAATCAGCATTGAGACATTTTTTTCATACGCCAACCGTCCGACAAAAAGCAGGAGGCGCGCGCCGGGCGCGCTAATTTTATGCTTTTTCAAAATATAATTTTTATTATGAAACTTAAAATCGGACAATTTTATACCAGTGGAAATAACTTCAATTGGTTGAGTAATGCCATAGCGCCGCATAATTTTTTTCATTGCCAGCGAGGGACTGATCACCGCGTCAAGTTGATTGCAAAATTTTCGGCTTTTGTGACGGATGAATGATTTTATCGCATTTTTGGTTGGCGAAAATTTTGACAATACTGGCACTTTATGACTATACTCCTCCATCAAAGTATGATAGGTTGCCACCAGCGGGATATTTAACTCCCGGGCGCATCTCAAGGCAAACTCAGCCAATGTCCAAATATGATGAGTATGGATTATATCCGGCGCAATCATTTTCACTGTTTCAAAAGTAATTTGATTGGGCAAGGCCAGAAAATAATCAAGGTCTTTATTCAGCGGTAGAGACGGCGTCCGAAACACATTTTTTTCATCTTGGTTAGACCGAGGATTTTCTGGCGCTAAAATATAAACTTGATGCCCGCGCTTCTCTAATTCTTTCTTAAAAGTATCAATTGAAATCACCACGCCATTGATGGTTGGGTGATAGACCTCTGTCACGAAAAGTATTTTCATAAAATTATTAGACTTATTACGAAATAACCTTTTCTACCGTCATTCAATCTCTTGCAGTAAAATAATTTAACTCTTTTGAGGTATAATTGATTTTCAGCACGCTCGTCGCCCCAGCACGGCTCCTCGCTCGTCCTCGCCTCGCTCGGTCGCCGCGGCGACCACCGTGCCCGCTCGGTTTTTTTGATTTTGAAAATTTGTTGCCAGCCGTTTTCAATTTTCGTATCTGAAAAAATTTCCCCTCCCTGTTTAATTAGATTATAACTGATTTTTTTAATTTTGTCAGGAGTTATTTTTTTAGGGCAAGAAATTTTTACGAGTTCGTCTTGCGGCATAATTCCAATTTCTTTTCTTAAATCAAACAATTTTTGCGCAAAATCAGCGCTTAAAAAATTTTGAATTTTTGCGAGCGCCTCGTTGTCTTTAACATAAAAAATAATTTTTTCGCCCAAGTTAAAAATTTTTCTTAACAGATAATATAGAGATTCATTAAAAAATGGATCGGGATTATTGAGTAAATATTCCGGAAAAATTATATGGCAAATGTTAAATCGTTTTAACGGATAAGAAAAAGCCCGATAAGTTGATATTAGATTTCTGGGGTTTTTGGTCAAAAAAATATTATCTCGATCTAAAATAATCAAGTCCCTTAAAATTTTTTGAGCGCTTTGATAAAAAGATCTGATTGAAGGCGAACTATTTTTGAATTTAGCGCCTGAGCATTTTGGACAGATAAGCGGAATATCTTTTTCAAGTTTGCATCTAACGCAGATTAATTTTTTCCTCTCGGAATTAACTGACAAACTCGTTTGGCATCTTTCACATTTTGCCACTGTTTGACAATTAGCGCAAACGAGCGCCTTAAAGTCATAGTTAAAAGGAAAAAATATAAAATTGCTTTTTTGCGGCTCTAAGTTTTTCAAAAGACCATATTCAATATTCGGGGTTATGGCAAAAGACAGTTTGCTTTTATCAAAATTTTCATTTTTGAAAGTAAAAATCGGATAGCCATCATCTGAAAAAATTGGTCTTGCCCCGGTAATCTGAGCGCGCAGTTTTGCCATTTCCCAAATATCAAATTTGGGGTTTTGATCTTTTATATACAATCCAGCCAAATAATCGTCAATGATAATATTCTGGCAATTTTTAAGCGGGACAAAAAGCGCGGACCAAGCGCCAATAATAATTGAAATTTTTCCGCTTAAAGCATCAAGATATATTTGAGAAGTCCTAGCAAGAGAAAGTTGAGAATGATATAAAACCGAGCCCTTAATAAATTTACTCAAAATTTTCGCTTGAATAATTTCTGGCAAAATGACAATGCTGGCTGCGGCGCTGGCGATTTCTTTAATTTTTTTCCAACGGATCAATTTGCTTTGTGCGATAAATTGCTTCTGCCATGAACCTAAGTCCGCGGTGCGGGGGCTTACTTCGCCCACGCTTACAAAACTCTGATTTTCACTCTCAATTAATTTTTTGGAGAAATCGGGCAAAATACTAAATAGCGCTTTTCCAAAAGAAACCGAGTATAATTTAGCCGTATATTTTGCCAATTCAATCTGCCATTTTTGAACCACTGGCGCGCCATAGACCTTTTTAATGCTTTTTGTTTTGTAAACCCCCACACCTTTATAGCCGTGCCCACACACCAATGTATTGGTGGTGGGGGCGTGGCTTTCTCTAAGGGTGTGGGGGTAAAATGTTTTTTGGGTTTTATTTAACTGAATTATAATCCCGGTTTTATTTTTACCGGAAAAATCAACCAAACAAATCTGCCCGACCTTTGCATAGAGCAATTGTTCGGGTTTTATTTTGTAATCAAAAAGTTGAAATTGTTTTTGGGTTTTCAGATTGACGCAAACTTTAGCGATCATATTACTAAACAAATAAGAATTAAAAATGAAGAATTTACAATTGAAATAGTAAATCAAAAATTTCTTAATTGCCTGCCCCGTAATCCCGCCAAGGCGGGATGTTCGGGGTAATTTAATTTCTTCATTCTACCCCGCCTGCATTCAATCTCTTGCAAAAATAGGTGATTATTCCCCCGCCTGCTAATCGCCTGAGCGATAGCGATGGCGGGCAGGTCTTTTGCAAACCCGCCGTCGTTCAATCTCTTTGAGAAGTAGATGATTATTTCTTTTCTCAAATTAGATTTCACTTTGGCGGGCGCGGTAGATTTCATTTTGGCGGGCAGGCATTTTGAGATTTGAATTTTGAGATTTGAGATTGAATCTTTTATTCATTCTTAATTTTAATTTAATAAAGAATGCCAGTCGGATTCTTTATATTAATCTTAAATGATTAAACGGATAAAAAATTACAAAAACTCTGCCTTCAAATTGCGAAAAATTAACCGCTCCGATTACGCGCGAGTCCTTTGAATTTTGCCGATTATCTCCAATTACAAAATACTCATTATCCTGCAAAACATATATTTTTGACTCCAACGATTGACTGCTTGTATTTGTATTGATTGCGTCAGGCAGATATGGCTCGTCTAATTTATAGCCATCAACATAAATTTTGTTGTTGACAATTTTGACGGTTTCGCCGGGTAAACCAATAATTCTTTTGATATAACTGTCAGGAGAATCAGTTGGGTTAAACACAATCACATCGCCCCGTTTGGGCGCGGAAAAACGATAAGAAATTTTATCCACTAACAAATATTCATTATCGTGAAAATTCGGCTCCATAGACACGCCTTCAATCACAAAGGTCTGAATTAAAAAATTCTTGATCGCAAAAGCGATAATCAACATTATGGCAGCGGTCTTGACTATTTCAATCGCAAAATTAATGATTTGACTGATAGTCAAGTTTATTCTCATCCATTTTGATTTTGAACGATCGTTGGACTTTGTCATTTGAAAAATTTTTGATGAAGTTGTTTCAAGGTCTTAATTTCCTTTTGGATATTAAATCTTTTGCGCTTTTTGAAATTAATAATAATTTCTTTGTACAAATCGCTTACCAAAGTTGACGGCAAAATCACTCTTTCCGCGCCAGCGCGGTAAAGTTCAATCGCTTCTTCGGGCGTATTTGCCATTACGAAAATAATACTGTTTTTATTGACTTGGCTGATTTTTTTGACTAATTGCAGATTATCGTGAAAATCGTGCGTCGTGGAAATTATCATTGAAGCCCTTTCCAACCCCAAAGCATTGATAAACTCCGGGTCCCCCATATCTCCGTAAATTGAAGGAATGCCCGCCTCAGACAAGATCTTAATCACATCAGGATTAAAATCAACCACCAGCATATTATGCTTGATTTTTTGTAATGACTCAAGCACTTGTTTGCCAATATGATCCGCGCCAAAAACAATCACATGGTCGGTTAATTCCGCTGGAATTTTTATTTTATCTTCAGCCATTATACCAGAACTTTTTTCAAAAATTTTCAAAAATTTAGCCAGACGATAATAAATATTATCAATATGCTCGATTAAAATGGTAGAAATTATTATGGAAATAATACCGATAATAGTAAGTTCAGAGCCAAGTGTTTTGGTAATAATTTCACGCGACACGGCAATCGCAATGATTAAAAAAGAAAATTCTGATACTTGCGCCAGGGTAATCGCGGTTTGGAAAGAAGTCCGCCGTCGATACCCAAGCGCGCCCATCAAAATCATCACAATCAATGTTTGACCCACGATAATAAATAAAATCCAAATGACAATCTGCGCTAAATTCCACTGAGAAAAATCAAAAACCACATTCAAACCCAATGTGACAAAAAATAAAGTGATAAAAAAATCTCGCAACGATTTGGTTTGGGCAGAAATTTCCAAACGATAGGGCAAAGACGCCAGCGCCACGCCGGCTAAAAATGCGCCTATTTCCAAACCAAATCCTAAAATATAAGAAGAAATTGCCATAATAAACGCCCAGCCAATACTGGCGATTAAAAGCAATTCTGTTGAATGCGCCATTCTCTTAAAAATAATCGGCAAAAGTTTTTGCTTAAAAACATAAATCAAAATTACTAACATAAAGACCTTGACAATATTTAGAGCCAACGTTTGAGTGGCGCTAATATTGTTCAAATCCTGCGATCCGTATAAAAAAATCAAAGCAACAATCGCCACCAAGTCCTGTATCATAAGAACGCCAATAGAAATTTTTCCATAAAGCGAGTTAATGTCTCTTCGATCGGATAAAAGTTTAACCACGATTACCGTGCTGGAAAAAGCAAAAATCAACGCAATATAGAATCCAATGATGGTTTGATAACCAAAAGATAAAGCCAAAAAATATCCCACTAGCCCAGTAGCGATAATCTGCCCGATTCCAATAATTATCGCTTGCTTTGAAAATTGCTTGATTTTTGACCAACTGAGTTCTAAACCAACCATAAAAAGCATTAGCGCCACGCCCAGCGACGAAAGATTTTCAATAATTTCTTTGTCAGTAATAATTCCCAAAAAATTTGCGCCCAAAAAAATTCCCGCTAAAATATAAGCAACGATTAAAGGCAAATTAAAAAGACGCAGAATTACTCCTGAAATTGCCGCCGCGATAAAAATAACGCCAAGATCAACAATCAGTTCCATAAATTGATTATAGCATCATTTGACGCTTGACAAAATCGGCTCGTTGATTTAGGATAAAAATATGGAAAAAACAAATCTCATTAAATTAGAAAAAAAATTACTCGGGGCGCAAAAAGCATACGAGAAAATTTTAATCAAGATAAAAAAATATCCTGATTATGGAATTGGCGAAGAAGATAATGTGCAGGAAATAGAAGAATTTGAAGAATCCCTGGGACTGAGAAAAAATATTGAAAAAGCGCTTAAAGAAGTAGGGAGGGCGATTAGACAAATTAAAAAAGGCAAATACGGCATTTGCTTGTCCTGCAAAAAAGAAATTAACCCTAAACGGTTAGAGATCTATCCATCAGCCACACTTTGCGTTGCCTGCAAAAGCGAGCGCGCCAGACGAAAACCGTGGCTGAGGTTTCCGTGGCGTGGCTGAAAGTACTATCTGAGAACTTTTTTGACCACTTGCGCAAATTCCTTAGGATAAAATTCAGCCAGTTGCGAGAGAATTTTACGATCTAAGTCAATTTTTTGATCTTTCAAAAGTTTGATAAAACGGGAATATTTTAATTCAAAAGGTATAAGACCGGCATTGATTTTTAAAATCCATAATTGGCGCATAGTTCTTTTTTTAGTTCGTCGATCCCGATACGCATATTGCCCGGCGCGAATCACCGCCTGTTTTGCCATACGAAAAACCCGGCTGCGCGACGCGCGATAACCTTTGGCTTTATCCAATATCTTTTTATGTTTTTTGTAAGCAGTAGTTGACTTTTTTGCTCTCATATATTTCAAATTTAAAATTTAGATCTCAAGTTCCAAAGTGTAATGAACCCATTGCAAAACTCTTAATCGTAGCGAAATATGATCACATTTGAGCGAAAAATACGAAACGTGAGGAAGCATCCGCCAAGGCGGACGATGAATCGTTGAAATAATTTTGAATTTTAGATTACACTTTGTCTCGTGGATTAAATCAATTTTTTTAACTTTTTCTGGTCAGAAGTATTTACGCCGACTTTTCGCTTGGCATTGTTTTGACTTCTTTTGCTTTTGCCTTTTACCCGATGTTGGTCTGATTGATAGAGGCGAATGATTTTCGCTTTTTTCTTATTTTTCGGATTGGTTCTTTTAATTCTTTTGGCGGCTGATTTGTATGTCTTTTGTTTCATCTGATTTTTTAATTATGGTTTGAAATCGATTGCCCATTCTTTTGACTGGCTGATCATATTGTCCAGAAATTAAATTTTTAAATTTATCAATTATTTCGTACGCTTTTTCAGGATAAATATTTTCCCTGCCGCGAAGCATCAAAGACACTCTGATTTTGCCAAATTTATCAATAAATTTTTGCGCTTTTTTGACTTTGGTAAGTAGATCGTGCGCTTCAATATTTACCTTAATCTGAATTTCTTTTATCTCAAACCGAATCGATTTCCTTTGCTTTTTATTTTTATTTTGCAGATATTGATGTTTACCCCAGTCAATAATTTTAGCCAACGGAGGTCGCGACTTAAAATTTATCACCACTAAATCCAACCCCTCGCCTTGGGCAAGTTTTAAGGCACTTGGTGTATCCATCTGTCCGAGTTTATTGCCGTCGCTACCGATTACATCTAAGCGCGGAAACCTGATTCTGTGATTTGTAATGTTTATTGCCAGTAAATTATTATTTTCTTAATTTATTCTAACACGAGGCATAATTAAATGCAAGAGTTTGGGAATGGTATGCAGCCGCACTGGCGTTTTTGCCAAAACCTCTTCGCCGATTTTAACCGGAATTAATTCATTTGATTCTATGGAAAATGTTTTAGACGAAAACCTTGTAGAATAATGATTTTGCGGTCTCTCAATTTTGAAAAAACTAACTACTTTACTTAAAAATCCATTGCCAATCCCAATATCTTTTAACATTAATTTTAAGGACGGGGTAATTTTTACCTTGTCAACCAATGACTTGGCGCAGTAATTCTTAGTGGTAATCATCGTAAAAAATGGCTTGTTTTTGGAAATTTCAATCGGCAAAATGAAAAATTTATTTGGTTCAATAAACGCCACATCAATTTTTCTGAGATGGCGGTTTTTTAAGTTTTCAATCGCTTCGTCAACGGTTGAAACATTGAGCAGTTGCGCCATCAGCGAATCCTGATAATTCAGCGGAATTGCGCCAAACACAATTTTATCTCTATTTTGCGCCAAAGATAAATTTATCAAAAAATGGGCGACTTTATTGATAAACTCGTCAGTGCCAACCGCCACGATTGTATGATAGCCCTTGGTTATGCCAAGTTCGGTCATTTCTTCAATCGTGCGAAGCGGAGTAGTTTGCACAATCTCGCCGCTGATTCCACTCAAACTAATTCGGAGTTTTATCTTCTCGTATAATTTTTTCACATTCTTTGCGCCAACGGATTGAAAAATATAATAGTACATATAAATAATAAATCAAATCTCAAAATTTAAATCTCCCGCCCGCCATCGCTATCGCTCAGGCGATTAGCGGGCAGGCCCCGTTAGAAATTACGCGACAATTATTTCTAACGGGGCAGGCAAAATGACAGCGGATTTTTATTCAAGTTCAAAATCATCAATTTCCGGCTCAGAGTCATTTAACTCTTCTTTTGGCTCAAAATCTTCTGGCTTTTCTTCTGACTTTTTTTCTTTGGCAGAGGCCTTTTCTGATTTTTCTTCTTTTTCTTTTTTTTGATCTATATCTTTCTTGACTTCACGAGCCTCTTCGTTCATTTGACACTTGCCATTAAAAACCGCGCCTGATTGGATAATCAATTCTTTGGTAGTGATTGATCCGTTAATTTTAGCCGTAGGCAGGACCTCTGTTTTATCATATCCAGTAATATCTCCCTCCACTTCGCCAGCCACTGTGATAATACTGCCTTTGACTGGACCAGAAACTTTGGCTGACGGAGAAATATTTATATTCTTTTCAGAAACAACTTCTCCTTCGACTGTGCCGTGGATTATAATATCATTGTTGTCTGAGATTGTGCCGGAAAGTTTAACATTGGCTCCCACGACTGTCCCCTCTTGTACTTCTTGGTTCATATTCCTTCCTTTCTGTCCTTTTGGACAATTTATTTTAATTTTATTTTTATTTTCAAGCGAACGAGAGAAATGAAAACTTGTTTTCACTTCCGAGTGAGCGCTGAAAAAAAGTTAATGCTTTACACGACTTACGGATTATATCCTTAATATATTTTCGGGATAATTGACTTCGAAGCCATCCACAGCCGAGCGGGCACGGTGGTCGCCGCGGCGACCGAGCGAGGCGAGGACGAGCGAGGAGCCGTGCTGATCGCCTGAGCGATAGCGATGGCGGGCCGGTCTTCTCAAAATAGACTTCATTTCCGTCGGGCAGGCAGACCCTGACAGACCATACTCCTGAAAAAAGTGTTACTGATGTGCCCTGCCTGGACATTGGATTGACACACTAAATATTTTATGATATTATTATATTTAATGTAACGATAATGAGATTACAAAAATATGACGATAATTAGATTACAAAGAGTCGGAAAAAAATCGCAACCATATTTTCGTCTAGTGGTGGCAGATAAAAAAAGGCATGTGAGCGCCAAGACACTAGAAATTTTGGGTTCTTTTAATCCCAGAAGTAAAGAAATAAATTTTGAGAAAGAAAAAATTATTTCTTGGATAGAAAAGGGCGCGCAAATTTCAAACACTGTCGCGCGACTATTGCAAAACAAAATTAAGCATAATAAAATAAAGGCAATACCAAGACCGCCCAGAAAGCCCAAGACAAAACAAGAAAATCAAGACAAGTCAGCAGAAACAAAATCAGCGCAATTAGAACCAGAATCCCAGCCAGCGCCAGAAAAACCTAAAGAAAAACTTGAGGAAAAACCATCTAAGGGAAAACCGCAAGAACAAAAACAAAAAGCAGTTTTGGTCGAATCTGCTTGAATAACAAATATGTTCCGCAAGGAACGCAGGATAATACAATGGCTGACGAAACCGCAAAACAAGATATCGAGTATGTTGAAGCGATTGTAAAGGGCATTGTTGATAGCCCAGAAGATGTAAAAGTTGACAGAAAAGTTGATGAAATGGGCGTTTTACTTTCTCTGTCAGTAGACGCAGCTGATATGGGCAAGGTTATCGGAAAAGAAGGCCAAACCGCCAAAGCTATCCGCACCTTACTTCGCGTCTATGGCGCCAAAAGCAATGCTCGCATTAACTTCAAAATTCTCGAACCGGAAGGTTCAGAAAGAGCAGAATCTTCAGAAAGAACAGAATCTTCAATCTCTGATAGATCAGATACTACTCCGATTGAAGAAAAAACTACCGAAGTTGTCTAAGTTTGTTTGTAAAGAGCGTCCGTTGCAACGGGCGCTCTTTTAGTATATAATAGACTCACTGCAAAATAACCTTTTCTGCCCACCGTCATTCAATCTCTTGCAAAAAATGTATAATTTATCTATGAAACAATTTATTATTCTTACATTATTTCCAGAAATTTTTGCCAGTTTTCTGAAAACGAGTTTGATACAAAGAGCGCAAAAAAAAGATATTATTAATATTGAGTTGGTAAATTTGCGCGATTTTGGAATTGGCAAACATAAACAGGTTGACGACAAACCGTACGGCGGCGGTCCGGGAATGATAATTAAAATTAATGTTTTGGAAAAAGCCATTGAAGACATTAAATTCAATAACCCAAATACCTATATAATTTTACTTGATCCTAAAGGAAAAACATTTAATCAAAATCAAGCCAAAATTTTATCGCAAAAAAATAAAACAATCGTCTTAGTATGCGGTCGCTACGAAGGGTTTGACAGCCGAATTGATAATTTTATTGATGAAAAAATTTCAATCGGAGATTTTATTTTAAGTGGAGGCGAAGTCGCTGCAATGGCGATTATTGAAGCGACCAGCCGATTGTTGCCAAATTTTTTGGGTTCTGAGAAATCGCTTGAAAATGAAACATTTAGCAATCTAAAAAAAGAATATCCGCAATTTACCAAACCAGAAAATTATAAAGGGCTGAAAGTTCCTTCTGTTTTATTGTCAGGCGATCACAAAAAAATTAAAAAGTGGCAAGAAAATCACAGCAGATAATTTGAAGATAATTTGACCCAAACATCAAAATTTCATATAATAATAAATTAGCGATGAAAAAAACGAATCTCAATGCAACAATTCGGCAAGAAAAAAGAAAACGAGTTAAAGAACTGATTAAAAATCATTACCTTCCAGCGATTTTATACGGCAAGGGAATTAAAAATCAAAATTTAACGATTAAAAAATCTGCCTTAATGCATATTCTGAAAGAATTCGGGCAAAACGCGTTAGTTAATTTAAAAATCAACGATCAGGAAAAAATTTTGGTTTTTATTAAATATGTTCAAAAAAATCCGGTAAACGATAATATTGTCCATTGCGATTTTTGGAAAATTGATCCCAATAAAAAACTTGAAACAGAAATTCCGATTGTGGCGATTGACAGCGCGCCAGCGGTTGAAGATTTACAAGGAATTTTAATCCAAAGTAAAAACGCGCTTGAGGTTTTGGCTTTGCCAGAAAAATTAGTGCCAGAAATTCAAGTAAGTATTGCAAATCTTAAAACATTTGAAGATAAAATACAGATTAAAGATATTGTTTTGCCTGAGGGAATTGAAACGCAAAATGACCCCAAAGAAACAATTTTTAGCATTCAAGAGCCGAGAAGTGAAAAAGAATTGGAAGAATTAGAAGAGAAACCAGAAGAAAATGTCCAACAAGTTGCAGTAGAAAAAGGCAAAGAAGATGAAACAGGAACAGAAGAACCAGCCGTCGATAAAAAAGAAATCGAGCAAAAGCCAGATGAAACCAAGTAAAAGTAGTTTTGGAATATTTTGTCTTGGATGTCCTCAAAACGAGTATGATGCCAAAAAAATTAGCCGTGAACTAATTAAATTAGGTCTTAAAAATACTTTAATTCAAGACGCTAAAAATATTATCGTGCTTTCTTGTAGCGTGCGCCAATCGGCTGTTGACAGAATTTGGGGAAAATTAAATCTGTGGACTAAGGATAGTAAAAGAATTTTTATTTTGGGCTGTGTTTTGCCTATCGATCAAAAGCGATTTCGCCAAAAATATCCTGAGTTAAGAATTTATCAAACCGAAGTTTTTATCCGTCAAATTCCTAAGTTATTTAAAACAAGCCCGAAAATCCCCCCATTTACGAAATGTACGTCTCTTGGTAAAGATTTTGAAAATAAACGGCGCTATGTAAAATATCCGGAAAATCACGGGTATGTGCCGATTCAAACTGGTTGCGATAATTTCTGCGCTTATTGCGCTGTGCCCTATACGCGCGGCAGAGAAAAATCGCGTCCCAGTTGCCAAATAATTCAGGAAATTAAATCGTTAATTAAGCAGAAAAAAAATTATATTACTCTACTTGGTCAAAATGTGAATAGTTATGGATTGTCAAAAAAAGAAAAAATGCAAAATATTAAAGCCGTGCAAAATCTAATTAAAGATAAAAATTTACTTTTTGAAGAACAAAAAAAAATTATAGAAAATACTACACCAAAATTTGCTGAATTACTCTGGGAAATAGAAAAAATCAAAGATCTCAAAAAACTGGATTTTCTTTCACCCAATCCCCAAGATATGACTCAAGATGTGATTAATTGGATGGCGCAGACGAAAATTTTTTCTAAAAAAATAAATCTGCCCTTGCAATCTGGCTCAGATAAAATTTTAAAAAAAATGAATCGACGCTACAGCGCGGCGCAATATTTGAAATTGGCGCGAAAAATAAAAAAAGCAGTCCCTGATATTGATCTTACAACTGATATTATCGTTGGCTTTCCCGGAGAAACCCAAGCGGATTTTGAAAAGACATTTAAATTATGCCAAAAAATCGGCTTTCGCCAAATTTATATCGGCAAATATTCTGCGCGCCCTGCCACAGTCGCGCAAAAATTTTTTAAGGACAATGTGAGTTGGGAAGAAAAAAAGAGGCGATGGGAGAGATTAAATGAGTTGGTTAAAAATCAGTTTCCGACGCGGTAGTTATAGCCAAACGCCTTGGCGTAATAATTGCCTCCGTTGTTGCCCTTATAACAAGGGGACCCGGTTGGCGCTGTAAGACATGTTGAATCTGCGTTGGATAAATCCATTGTTACCGTGTTTGCGTCTGGGTTTGTCCAAGTTGATGTTTCTAATTTTGCCCAAAGCGAATATCGCTGTTCCTCGGAACATTGTAGTCCTCCATTGGCGCTCAAGGGATAATACATATATGCATTCCTAGTCAATGAAACCGAAACCCCCCCTGAGAATGAGCCGTTGTATTTGGGGTCAAGCGGAATATTGCCGATATATTTAGGCACTAATGCTCTGTAAATTGAGTTCCAGGCTAGGTTACTATCATTAGGCGGGTTAGGCGATACCCCCTCATAAAGCCACGCCTCAATTACATTATCGCATGTCGGATATTTTCCATTTACTTCATAATACCCTTCCAATGCTTGCTGGAGCGTTGCCAAATCTGCCTTCCTCTTGGCATCGCGGGCTTTGGCGGTTTGTCCTTTGAAACTGATAACCGCAATAGAAGAAAGAATGCCAATAATCGCCACAACAACAACTAATTCTATTAGGGTAAACCCCGTTAGAAATTTTTGGTTCCGCGATGTTTTACGCAAAAAACAAACTTTTTCCACAAATTTATCGCAGATATTTTTGATATTTCTAAACGGGGTAAACCCCGTTTGAATATTTTTCATTTTACCTACCATGCTTGCGCTCCCGAAGAAAATACTTCGAAATAGTCAGTCGATACTCCGCCGTCATTGCTCTCTGACCCTGTATCAAGTAATAAATTGGTTTTTAATTTGTAATCATTTACTGTCCCAGCATAATTATATTGATTGCTTCCGCTGGCATGAATGGGGATAGTAGGCATATACGGTCGGAGGACTGTTTGCAAATAAGCCCAAGTCAACCTACCGGCGACGCAATTATTTGTCGCAGTTACAGTCATAACGGTAGCGCTATTAATAAAGCATTTAACTGCTAACGCCCCATTGGTGACAGGATAAGAACTATTCACTTCATAATATAGATTTAAAGCTTTTTGCATTTCTTTAAGATCAGAGACGCTTTTTGTGTCTTTGGCTTTTTTTGTCTGTCCAGAAACCATCACCACAGCAATACTTGACAATACTCCGATTATGGCTATCACTATCACCAATTCTATTAGGGTAAAACCGGTTAGAAATTTATTTGATTTTCGCATTTTACTCCTTATTTACAAATTTATATTTATCGCTTTTTTGCAAAGTTTATATCTCATTTGATAGGAATCATAAAGTCCTTGATCTATGGTTGTATCGTTCTCTTTTTCCATAAAACTGTAAAGGCAGACGCCGGAGGTATCTGGAACACCAGTGCCTCCGTTACCATCATATATCATATATTCGTTGTTAGCAGTGGTATTCTGAAAATATGTAAGTTTTTGCGCGGGAAAAAGACCCACATCGTATAGTTTGCCTATGACTGATCTGGTGTAATCGGCATTATCTTCTAAATCTAACCAGCCCGCTCCGGCTCCCTTGAATCCTCCTCCCGAAACCGCGTAGGTCCCGTTCTTTTCATAGTATAGATCCAACGCTTTCATTACTTCTGTCAATGTGGCTTTGCGCGCCGTGTCCCGGGCTTTGGCGGCTTGTCCCTGAAAAGTTACCACCATTATTCCTGCCAAAATGCCAATAATCGAAATCGTCACCAATAATTCAATCAATGTAAACCCCGTTAGAAATATTCTTGAATTTCTAAACGGGGTAAACCCCTTTTTAGAAAACATTTACACCTCCTTACTATAAATTATTTTTTTAGACTTTCTTCCGCAATAACTTTTTCTACCTATTACTCTAAGAACCCATTGCAAAACTCTTAATCGTAGCGAAATATGATCACATTTGAGCGAAAAATACGAAACGTGAGGAAGCATCCGCCAAGGCGGACGATGACG
>VMGK01000028.1 GCA_007376535.1 Candidatus Berkelbacteria bacterium Licking1014_7
AAAACTCACTTCCACTGATGGAGTTAGTACTCCTACTCTTTCCGACTACACGGTCAATTATCACACCAACAAAGCGCCGAGCGCTCCAAGCGCGTTGTAGATTCAATAGATTGCTGCGGTCGCCAAGGGGCGACCTCGCAATGACAAGCAGTTCTAATTTTCTAATTTTTAACATTTAAGGACAAGTTTGTTATAATAAATCTATGAGGCGAATTTTAATTTTAATTCTAATTTTAATTTTTCAGTTTGCGATTTTGTTTTCCGAGGCAAAACAAAATAGCGCGACCACAGATGAAAATGTGCATTTGCCAGTCGGATATACTTATTTGAAATTTCACGATTTTCGATTTAATCCCGAGCATCCCAACTTTCAGAAAGTATGGATAGCATTGCCTTTGCTTTTTCAAAAAATAAATTTGCCGACTGATTTTGACGACCTGTGGCAAAGAGCCGGAAACTTTGAACAAGACACTTGGCGGGAAGCCCGAGATTTCGGCGAAAAACTCTTATATTCCAGCGGAAATGACGCGGATAAAATACTTTTGTCCGGGCGACTAATGACGATAATTTTGACTTTATCAATTACGGTCGCAGTATTTTTATGGTCTAAAAAACTTTGGGGTGGATTTTGGGCAGGGATAGTTGCGGCGATTCTATTTGCTTTTGAGCCGCTGATTTTAGCGCATGGAAATTTGACCAATACTGATATTTCAGTAAGTTTGTTTTTTGCGCTTTCGGTTTGGTTTTTGATTAAGTTTTTTCAAAATTCAAGTTGGAAAAACACGATTTTGCTGGGTGTAGCACTGGGTCTCTTGCAACTTTCAAAATACACGGCCATCATCTTTTACCCTTTTGCGTTGGCGGCTTTAATCTACTGGTTATGGGTAAAACATAGTGATTGGAAAAAAGAATTCAAAAAAGTTTGGTTGAAAATTATTGTGGTTTTGGCAATCCATTGGGTAGTGATAACTTTGGCGTATTTTCCGCACATTAAAATGTTTTATTCGCCTGATTATATCAAGGGTTTGATTTTGGTGGTCAAGCATGCGGCTGGCGGGCATAGTTCGTTTTTGCTGGGGCAATTTTCCAATCAGGGCTGGTGGTATTATTTTCCATTCGCCTTTTTGGTTAAGACCAGTTTGATAACTTTAATTCTTTTGGCTGGAATGAAAATTTTATATTTGAAAAAACAATTAAAATTTAATTTTGAGCAAGTCGTGATTTTAATTGCGATCGCAATTTATTTTTTATCTGCGATAAGTTCAAAAGCGAATTTGGGCGCGCGCCATCTTTTGCCGATTTATCCGCTAATTTTTGTATTGTTAGGATTTTGGGGAACAGGGCTAAGTTTAAAATTAAAAGTGAAAAGTGAAAAGTTGCAGTTAAAAATTAAAAATTTTATTATTCTTTTGTTGATACTTTTTGTTTTAGACAGTCTAGCTGTCTTTCCCCATCACCTCGCTTATTTTAACCAGCTGATCGGCACGGAAAATGGCTATAAGTATTTACTGGACTCAAATTATGACTGGGGGCAGGAGTTGAAAAGAATTGCGGTTTACCAACGCGATGTTTTGTTTGGTGAAAAAGTATATTTGGATTATTGGTGGGATGGCGATTTGGCGCCGGATTATTATGGGATAAATTACGAGCGAATGACGCCAGAGAAAAAATATATATCAGGTATGGTGGTGATTGGCGCGACAAGTTATATGATGCCAGAATATCGCTGGCTGCGCGAGTATCCGATTTTAGATCGGATCGGCAATGGCGTGTTTGTGATTGATCTAAGGCAAAAAATTTGATAGAATGTAGTCAAATCCTGGTTTTTACCCCCACACCCAGAAAGCCCCGCTATTCATAGTGGGGATTCATCCCCACACCAAAGTTTTTGGTGTAGTGACGAATGTGGGAATAAAAAATCTTCCATACATAAAGCCCCGTGTTTCAACACTGGGTGTGGGGGTTTACTTAGTATATATTAAAGTTTGTGGGGGGTGGATAGGTTAGCGGAGATTGGCGCAGTTGGTAGCGCGCAGCGTTTGGGACGCTGAGGTCGCCGGTTCGAGTCCGGCATCTCCGAATATCAAAAAAAACACGAGGTCGTCCCGCCTCGGGCGGACAGTGCGGGGCTTTTTTTTGTTTCGGTTGATTTTCCGGATTCCACCATTCTCAAGGTCGGGTGTTTAAGACCGGGTCTTGGCACTTGATAAGGTCGGGTCTTGGCACTTGATATTGGCGGAGAATTTTAAGCTAATGCGGATTTAATAAAAAAATCCCGCTGGCTCCGGCCGGAGAGCGGGAAATAGAAATGAATGTTGTGAATATTATGGTTTAGAGACTTCGAACTTTTTCAAGAAGTTCGCAAAGATATTGCCCTACTTCCTGCCGGAGTATTTTACCGGAAGCAAGAAATATTTCCAAGTCAGTGATCATCTGGTCTTTGCTAGTTTTGCTAGTTTCTAGTGTTTCAAGTAAATCTTCTAACTGCCCATCACCAGAATCAGCTATTTCTCCAACGAAATAGTGCACCCTATAAAAAGCGTTTGCGACTTCTGACGACCCTTTTTCTTGTTTGGCGAGCCCGCGAAGATAAAATGAATATTGCTCTAATTCTAATGGCGACAGACGCGAAAGCGGCTGCGGCTGACCGCAAAGATAGAGTCGTCCCTCGCCGCTAATTCTGTCAATCACGATTTCTGTCGGAATCTCCCAAAAAGTCAATCCTTCTCCATATTGGTTTGCCGAAGATAGATCGCGAATTATCTCTGTTTTAACCTCGCCGCCAATAAAATGAATTCCCAAGCATCTTAACAAATCTTCGATGTGACCGCCGGCGAGATTCATAAATGAAAAATCCCGCGAAAGACAAGTATACTCTTCTGTTGAAATCTCTCTGAATTGATATAAAAACGCAAGATTCTTAGCATCTAAATCGCTAATACTTCTAACCGGTTGGATTACACCAGTGGCATTGCTTAAATCCTCCCACTGAAGTCTTTTATCTTTATCTAATAAGTCGGTAGTTACGCCCGGCGGAATAACAACTATATAATCAGTAAAACAACGATTGAACTTTCTTAGTAAATGGATGCCTGACCGAAACCATTGTTTCAATTCAGTGAGCACTAAATACTTTGCCTCAAATCTGCCGTGTTCACCCAAAATATCCGTTCCTTGAGCGACTAATTCTGATGCCGACGACATTGACTCTATGGGGGTCAGAATCGGATCAAAATACGGCGCGCACTGAACACAGATTAATGTATTATCACCATCAATCAATTCAAGGTAAAAATCGCGGCCGGCTCTTTGTTTTAGCGAATCCATTTTATTCAGAATTTCCAAATTATACGAGTCGACTATCCCACCATCATTTATGTTGACCGACTTGATTGCTGGCTGGCCATAGCGAGAAGTATAAGCTTTGTACCAAAAATCTTTTTGGTTTAGTGCCTGCTGGATTAGAATTGCCATCCCAAAATCGGTTGTGGATCTCTTTTTTCTGTAAACTCGCGCGAGGTCGCTAAAGCAACTTGCGTAAACCGCGCGTTCAGCTTCCCAAATATCTGCTAAATCAGTGTTTTTCCGTATGGCTATTGGTTCGCTGTGGTAGACGCCGGTGCCGCCGTGTTCGCCAAGCGCCGAAGAACGAAAGAGATAATTCTCGGGCTCTAGAGTTTCTAACAACTGCTTATTGATAGTCGTAATTTCTTCTGTCGGTGAACTTTCTTTAACTTCCTGCTCTTCAGTGGTTTCGTCAAATCCATTTACTTCCATCCAGCGTCCAAAAACTTCAACTGCAATCACCCAGCCGCCGGGAACAAAAAACCCGCATTCTTCAAGTAAATCCTTATGGTCAATCAAATCCTGCGTCTTCTGACCAAATAGATCTCCGCCGAAAATCACGAATTCTTTCATCTCTCTCACCTCCTTGCGACGGTTAGTCAACTCGATAGATTTCTCCATCGGACTGCCTTCACCGCCACAAAGAGATTCAATTTTTAAAGAACAGTTTCTATAGAACCCATTGCAAATCTCTCCAATCTACTACAATATGCCACATTTGGCTACAAAATATTCATCGTTCGTCATCGTCCGCCTTGGCGGATGCTTCCTCACGTTTCGTATTTTTCGCTCAAATGTGATCATATTTCGCTACGATTAAGAGTTTTGCAATATTTTCCGGATTCCACCATTCTCAAGGTCGGGTGTTTAAGACCGGGTCTTGGGAAAGGTTAATTTAAAAAAGAATGCCAGCCGGATTCTTTATTTAGAAGCAAGTTTACTGAAAAGATTTTCATATTCTTTAACCATACGTTCTAGGGAAAAACGCTCTTCCACGCTTTTTCGACAATTAAGTGATGATATGTTTTTCAGTTTGCCAATGGCGTCTACCATTTCATCAACAGTGTCAACAATATATCCATTTATGCCGTCTTGTATGATTTCAGGAACAGATCCTCTGCGAAAAGCAATGACTGGCGTGCCGCACGCAAGCGCTTCCGTCATAACCAATCCGAATGGCTCTTCCCAAAGAATGGGAAATAAAAGGCAACGCGCTTTTTTAAAATATTCAACTTTTCCTGCAAAATCAGCTTCTCCCATATATTGAATTAATTTTCCATCAATATGTGCCTCAACTTCCTTTTTGTAAAATTTTTGGTCAACTCGATCTATCTTGGCAACAATTTTGAGAGGGATTTTTGTTTTTTTCGCTACTTCTATCGCCTCAAGTATTCCCTTGAAATTGGCAATTCTTCCTAGAAATAACAAGTAATCTTCTTTTTTATCTTCAAAGGGAAATTGCTCCAATGGCAAAGCATTATAAATTACTTGGGAGCGGGGAAAAAATGATACGGGCTGTCGTTGATTTTCACTTATAAATATCATATTATGACGATGGAGCGATTCGGTTTTCCGATAATATTTTATATGCTCAGGAATATACGTCGTGTTATGAAATGTCAATGCCAGCGGAGTGGCAAAAAAATCAAGCAGATTTATGTTTACTCCATCAATGTTCAATCGGCACACGATCGGCTCGTAATTGAAATGAATAACATCGAATTCTCTTTGCCGACTAAGGACTGACAGTAATTGTCGAATTTCCCAAGCGCGATTTTCTTCGAGACATTCCTTGGTGGAATAAGGCGAAGATTCAACACGAAACAGATTCTCTCCTTCAATAGTAGAATCTCCAGCGCAAAATACCGTAACTTTATGCTTACGTTTGGCCAGTCCTCGCGCAAGTTCGTCAACTATTCTTTCTATCCCGCCGTATTTCAAAGGCGGAACCGGCACCATAACCGGTGAAACGATGGCGATTTTCATAAATTTTTTGTTAGGAGTGATTTATATACATTAACATAATTAGTCGCCATAGCGGAAATATCAAAACGTTTTTCAGCTTCGGCGCGGCATATTTCCCGAGAAAGTTTTTTTGCCCGTTTCATTCCTTCGATAAATTGATCTTCGTTTTCTGCGATAAAACCGGTTTTTCCTTGTCGCAAAATTTCAGACACTGCGCCATTATTAAGGGCAACTACCGGCGTTCCGCAGGCAAGCGCCTCAACTACAACTAATCCGAAAGCTTCATTCCAGCGCGATGGAAAAAGAAGCGCCGAGGCATTGGAAAGCAGAGGAACTTTTCCCGCATGATCAACCTCTCCGACAAAACGAATCCGCTCCCTATCAATAAAAGGAACTACTTCATTCTCAAAAAATGCCTTGTCTTCTTCACGAATTTCTCCAGCGATTGTAAGGCGCGCTCCTAACACATGCGCCCCTCGCACCGCAATATCAATTCCTTTATTTTTGGAAAGAGTTCCCAGAAAAACAAAATTATTGTCATTGTTTTTAAAATTCGCCGGGAAATCTTTTACATCAATACCGTGGTAAACTGTCGCGACATAATTTAATTCCGGCGCAAGTTTGCGCTGAGCATCGCTGATTGAAACAAAAGGATACTCACGAAAAGCTTCAGCCAAATATGGAAAATCGGGCGGCAAGCTACTATGAAGAGTCGTAATAAAAGGAATGGAAAGAAAAGGAGCAAGAGCAATGGAATGGAATCCCATATGATTATGCACTACATCAAAATCTCGAATACGTTTTCCCAGTTCAAAAAAAGAAAGAAATTCATATTGTTTAATTCCATTCCAATCGAATCCGCCGACAAGGTCGTACATCGGTTTTGAAATCACCGGAACAAGATTTCCGGAAACATTTGAACCGGCGCAGGCAAATGTTGTGACATTATGACCGAGTTTTGTCAGTCCTTTAGCTAGGTTGGCAACCACCAACTCAGAGCCCCCATATTTTTCGGGCGGAACTTTTTTCCAAAGCGGAGCAAGAAGAGCTATTTTCATAGATTGTTATTTTTAACCTTGCATTTCGTAATTCAAGGTTTTTGATGTTTTTTTTAATCACCCGCATGAATATTTTCTGCATTTTTCTGAATGAACGACTGATACTTCTTTTCCAATTCAAGAATAATCTTTTTCGAACACTCTTTTGTTGGAGCGATTTTCCAATAGACATAATAGATGGAAAATAATACGGCGGCGGAAATTAAAAAGGCAATCATTATCATTGCGTATCCATAATACGCTACTGTCACTGCGTTGACAAGAAACCAACTCCCTAAAAGAAGTTCACTGTATGAATTTTTAAGCAAACTTGGCATTTTTCTTAAAACAAATTTATTGGTTCTCTCAAAGGCATATTTTTTCCCAAATAAACAAACGATCCAGGCCTCGGAATACACAAGTGTCAGGCCCATATGAATAATAAATGCCCGAAGCGCCCGAACAAGGAATTTTTTTTGTTTTCTTAGTGTTGCCAAAAAAAGAAGCATTTTCGCCATTAAAGTTATAAAAATAGTCAGCGAGGCAAAAATAAGCACCCGTTTATGATAATCAGTGATGGGAATAGCCGTATATAAAATTACAGGAAAGGCAGCCAGCGCCGCAAAAGACAGGAAGTTAAAATGGTGCCAGGCAGTAAGATGAGAAAGAAAACCAATCCATGATCTAAATGAAATTTTGGGAAACAACAAAAAAAGAGTTTTAAGCGATTGCGCGTTTCCAAACGCCCATCTCCACTTTTGTTTTCGATAGGCCTCAAGATCATAGGGCATAAGTCCATAACCAACTGACTGGTCAATATATAAACCGTGATATCCAGCGCCATAAATTCTAAGACCGACATCAGCATCTTCCGTAAGCGCCTCGATGCGAAATCCTCCTATTTGGCGTAAAACGGATAATTTATAAATACTCACGGTTCCTGTTGACGGCACACAATCTAAACGATTAGCCATGTTCATATAGATACCGAAAAAGTGCTGATACTCGTCAATAATCGGCTCATTTTCTGGGGTAAGATTTCTATATCGCTGAGGAAATTGTACCAAGGCCGTTTTATTGTCGGTAAAATACGCCAGGGCAATTTTTAAAAAATCATTTTTCACCACATAATCAGCATCAATAACCGCTGCATATTCTGATTGCGGGTTTGTGTAATTCAAAATATAATTAAGCGCTCCCGCCTTAAATCCTGAGAGATTGTCTATATGAAAAAATCTAAATCTTTGACCCAATGTTTTTATAAAGGACTTGACAGGATTCCAGATGTTCGGATCCTTGGTGTTATTATCTATAACCAGCACTTCAAATCTATCGTAATCCAGTTGTGACAACATATCCAATGTCTGTATAAGGATAACCGGGGGTTCGTTGTATGACGGAATAAGAATTGAAACAAATGGTTGAGTTTTAATTCGGCCACGTTTTATTTTAAGATTCGGGAGCAGAGCGATGATTATTTGAAAAATTGATAAAAAAAGCCCAATGAGAAGATTCAGGACAAGAAAAATGACGACATATTGAGGCGCAAAGGCCGATGCGACTAAGATGAGGAGAAAAAATAAAATTAGTATCATACTAATCGATTTTAATTTCTTGAATGGTTAAACAGAATCTTATTATTATCCTACATCTTTTCTCTGATTTTTGCAAGCGGGTTAGGTGGCGTTTGATTTTTATTGAAACTTGTTATAAAATATAAACAGGTCGATATAGAATTTTGAAATGGGTTCTCAGCAAGACAGAAAGGGAAAAATATGAAAAACAAAATCATTATCGCGTCTATTATGGTTTTTGCCTTAGGCGCTTTTGGGCAAACAACTTTTGCAGTCGATAGCGACACTAAAGAGAGTAACGATCAAATTGCGCCAGAAACACCCATTGTTGATCAGGGCGAAAATCAATCAATTCCAACACAGACACCGGGCCAATCAAGCCAAATCAAAGATCAAGAACAGGAAAAAATAAAGGCGCCAGTCAAGAAAAATACCGACGATAAAAAAGCAATTGGCGCTGAGCTTTCCATCCAAAGGCGGAGTCTAGTCGCTAACACGGTTCATGAAATACTTCAAATAAGCGACAGAAATGGCGGTATTGGTCAACAGGTCAAAATCATTGCCCAGTCCCAAAATCAAAATCAGGAAAAAATTGAAATTGGTTTGCAAAAAGCTCAAAACCGAAGCGGTCTTGCCAAGTTTTTTATCGGTCCGAATTACCGCGAAATAAATAACGGTAAAAAGTTAGTCGAGCAGAATCAAGAGAAAATTAGCCAGCTTCGTCAAATCAAGACCAAACTTACAAATCAGGGCGACCAGCAAAAATTAACCGAGCAGATCGTCTTGCTTGAGCAAGCAAACGAAGAAACCCAAAACGAATTGAGTGACACGGGACGCGGATTTAGTTTGTTGGGCTGGATGTTTAGATTAGTCGCGAAATGAAAATAATGAACCCATTGCAAAACTCTTAATCGTAGCGAAATATGATCACATTTGAGCGAAAAATACGAAACGTGAGGAAGCATCCGCCAAGGCGGACGATGATTATTTCGGAAGAAGTATCATGATTGAAGGAGGGTTTTTTGGATAAAAATTTAAAAAATAATAATGATAATCGCGATAATGATAATGTTAAAATCCGTCGGGTTTTAGCCAATACTTTGATTGGCGATCAGCCGCAAAATCAGAGCGATCGTTTTAGCCGGACTCAATCTGATTCGCCTCCGATGACTGCGTCAAACAATCAGTCAACTGTCTCCGATAAGGCGAAAAAAAGCAATGTCTCAAAAAAAATTAGCGACCTCAAAAATGTAATTTCTCCTACAAACGATACAAAATTAAAAAGTTTTTTGGAAGAATCGGGTGAATTCACAGATGCAGAAGAATTTGCTCCTTCTAAAGCCGCGTCAGAGGATTTTGAGTTGGTTGACGAGCAGATAAAAATACATAGTCAGCAAAAATTTTCTCAAAGTCGCGATACTTCCCAGACCAATTTGCAACCAGATGAAAAACGGATACTTGATATTTTGATGAGTGAAAAAACCATCACCGAATATCATTTAAAGAAAGCGCAAAGTTTTGCCCAGAAAAATAATACTTCTTCCCTTGGATATTTTATTGACGAAGGAGTTATTAGTAAAGATGCATTGGGCCGGGCGCTGGCAAAGTCCATTAATATTCCTTTTCTTGATATTAATTTGTTTCCTCCGTCAAAGAATCAGGTATTAAAAATTCAAGAGGACTTTGCTAAAAAAAATCGGGTTTTGGTTCTTGACGAAACAAATGAAAAGATTACTATCGCGACCGATCGTCCGTGGAGGAAGGGGCTTTTAGACGGACTCAAGCAACTATTTCCCTTAAAAGAGATTGCCCTTGGTTATATCCTGACTGAAAGTTTAGACGCGGCTTTTGTTTATTATCGCAAACCGCTTGAAACCAGATTCTTAAAAATTATTGAAACGCAAAAAAGAGTGGCGCCTGAAATTGTCGGGGAAATTTTTGAGGACGCATTTGCCTACCGATCGTCAGATATTCATTTTGAACCACAGGGCAAAAATGTAGTCATAAGATTTAGAATTGACGGAGTGTTGCATGAAGCCGGCCGAATTGAAAAAGTATATTATGATAGTATAATTAATTTATTAAAAGTAATGGCGCGTCTCAGGATTGACGAGCATTTTTCAGCGCAAGACGGGGCTTTTAGATATCAGAAAAAAAATAGCGACATCACCCTGGATATGCGTCTTTCAATTATTCCTACTCTTGACGGAGAAAAAGCGGTTATTCGTCTTTTGGCTTCGTATGTGAGCGGTTTTGGTTTGTCAGGGCTGGGAATATCTGCGCGCGATCGAAACCTTTTAGAAAAGGCGGCGGCTAAGCCGTTTGGAATGATATTGGTTAGCGGTCCGACCGGATCAGGTAAAAGCACTACTTTATACGCGATTTTACGAATGCTTAACAAGCCAGAAGTAAATATTACTACAATTGAAGATCCGGTCGAATATAAAATTACCGGGGTAAATCAAATTCAGGTCAACCCCAGAATGAATTTAACTTTTTCCCAAGGGTTAAGGAGTATAGTCAGACAGGATCCGGATGTGATATTGGTGGGAGAAATTCGCGATAAAGAAACAGCGGAAATTGCGGTTAACGCCGCCCTGACCGGTCATTTGTTGTTGTCTACTTTTCATTCAAATGACGCGGCCACCGCCCTGCCCCGTCTCTTAGATATGGGGGTTGAGCCGTTTTTGCTGGCGTCAACATTAGAATTGATTGTGGCGCAAAGATTGGTGAGAAAATCATGCGTAAAATGCCGTTATTCGTATAATGTTGGGATTGAAGATATTAAAAAAAACTTTCCCGATGTGGAAAAATTGGTCCAGGAAAAAGAAATTGTTTTGTATCGATCTAAAGGGTGCGCCGTCTGTTCTGGATCTGGTTTCAGGGGCAGGACAGCGATATACGAATTTATTAATGTCACTCCGGAAATGGAAGAATTGATATTAAAGAATCCTTCCACAAAAGAGGTCTGGGAATTAGCCAGAAAACAGCATTCGCATTCTTTGTTTGAAGATGGTTTTGAAAAGGTCTTAAACGGCACTACCACCATAGAAGAGTTGTTGAGGGTGGCTTCGCCTTAGAATCTATCTCAAATCTCAAGACACAAAGCCACAGCGTAAAACTTAAAACCTTGGATTTAATTTACAATTTACAATTCTTAATCAAATTAAATCAAAAAGCAAAAGTCAAAAAGCAAAAACAAATATTAAAATGCAAAAATATTTTTAATTTTTGATATGCCTGCCCCGTATTCCCGCTAAGGTGGGATGTTTGGGGTCATTTTGCCTGTCCGCTAATCGCCTGAGCGATAGCGATGGCGGGCGGGAGATTTTAATTTTGAGATTTGCGACTATATTATGACATCTAATTTAGTTCAACCAGACAAACCCAGCCCAGAACAGGTAGAGGACAAGCCGTCAAAGAAAAAAAAATTTCTGAGCACTTTTGGAATTGGAAAAGAAAAGGATGATTTTGTAGAAAATTTTGCCATGCTGATTAGTTCTGGCATGGATATTATTTTGGCTTTAACCGCGCTTGAGAAAGAGATGAAATCCAAGAAAATGAAAAAAATAGTGAATGAAATGAAATTATTAATCGATAGCGGTTCTCCGATTTGGCTGGCAATGCAGAATACGAATTTATTGACTGATCAAATTATATCATTAGTAAGAATTGGCGAAGAGTCAGGTCGGCTGGCAGAAAATTTACAAATGATTGTTGAACAACAGCAAAAAGATAAAATGTTCAAGTCCAGGTTAAAATCAGCCATGATGTATCCAATGCTTGTTTTGGTGGTGGGCGGAGCGATCGGACTGGGAATTGCCTGGTTTATATTGCCAAGATTATCGTCTCTTTTTTCTTCAATGAATACTAATTTGCCGCTTCCCACAAAAATTATGATGTTTGTGGGAAATTTTTTGGGAAAATACGGCAGTATGGTAATTCCTTTGTTGATATTGCTGGCATTGATAATTTATTATTTTTTATTTGTTTTTCCCAAAACAAAAAATTTAGGGTTTAGCCTTGTAAGGAGGTTGCCCTTTATTAAGGATTTGGTTTTGCAAATTGAGATAGGACGGCTGGGATATATTTTGGGTAGTTTGCTGGGCGCCGGTCTGCCGATTGGGGATGCGCTTAATTCATTGGCTGGCGCTACGACAAGTCAAAATTATAAAGAATTTTATCTGACTTTGCGGGTGGGTATATCTGAGGGTAAATCATTTCAGCAAATTTTAAGTGAATTTAAAAAAATTGCCAATCTGATTCCGGTCTCAGTCCAACATATGATTGCCGCATCGGAAAAGTCCGGAAAATTAGCCGAGACATTTTTACAAATCGGCAAGAATTACGAGGATAAAATTGAAATAACGACTAAAAATATGACGATAATTTTAGAGCCGTTATTGTTGGTTGTGGTTTGGATAGGCGTCCTTTTTATTGCCTTAGCCGTGATATTGCCAATTTATAGTATGATTGGAGGATTGTAGATAGTGAATAATAATCGTGGTTTTTCTTTGGTAGAGATATTGCTTTCAGTGGCGCTTTTGCTGGCGGTGGTTGGTCTGGGAATTTACGCCAATAATAAAATGTTATCTGAAGTTGAACTCGAGGCCGCCGCAAATATGGTTAAGCAAGCATTGCAAAGCGCGCAAATTTCGTCTCAATCATTGCGCGAGGATTCAGTGTGGGGTATGGAAATCGGTCAGGGAGTTGACACTGGCAAGGTCTATGTGTTTAAGGGAGATAATTTTTCAGCGCGCGATACCTCAAAAGACGAGATAATGTATTTTTCAAATCTGATTATTCCGTCGGGTGATGCAGAAGTAATTTTTAATAAATTATCGGGAACGGCCAGTAGCGCCAAAAAAATAATTTTACAAAAAGGGTGTTTATATAGAACGATTGATGTTTCTTCGGGCGGTGAAATTTCTGTCTCGAAAACAAATGTGGCATCATCAGGATCTCAGCAAGATGGTTCTGCTACCCTTACTTCGCAAGCGGACTGGCAGGCGGGAACTTCGACATCAGGAATTGACCTTACATCTTCGCCTGGAGATGTGAAACTGTCGACGGCTGAGACAAAAATAACAGACGGGACATGGACAAACGGGTCTGGGAATGTTGATTATGCTCACGATGGAAACACGAATACTAGTACAACTTTGCAAATCGGAGAAAATGTAACCCAAACTAACGGATCCACAAAAAAATATACAAAAGTCAGATACCAATGCGCCCCTTCAGGGATTGATATTGACTATTGGAACGGATCGGCATGGTTGGATGTTACAAGTAGTTCGTGTGATTCTTATGGAGATCACCCGTGGCATGAATTTACTTTTAGTGTGAGCGGAACCAAAATAAGATTTTCTAACATAAGTCCATTAGACATAATGGATCTCTTTGAAGCGGAAATTTACGCTGATGCAAATGAAGGAACCCACACCTCAGCCCCCACCCAAATCGGCGCAACGGGCGATGCGGGCAGAACCGTAGTAGAATATCAGGGCTTTGGTACAACAGAGATCGAACCAGCCAACACCTCTATTGATTATCGTTTTCAACTAGTCAATTCGTCAGGCACTTCAACTAATGGTTGGACTGCCTGGACGACGGGAGATGTGGCAAATTTAACTACAACCTATCCCGATCAACTCACTATTACGCAAGCCAAGATTGACGTCGGAGAAACCTATTTACAAGTTCAATCAAAACTCACTTCCACCGACGGAGTGAGCACTCCCACTTTTTCCGATTACACCGTCAACTATAAAACAGGGGCAGTGATAGAAATCGTGTGTAATTAATACATTTATGAAATTTTCAGTAAAAAAAGGATTTTCTTTAATTGAAATAATTTTGGCTGTTGCGCTATTTGCTGTGTATACGTTGATGGTGAGCGGTTCTTTTGCCTATGGCAATAATTCAACTTTTTTAGCCGGCAATCGTCTGCGCGCTATTTTTTTGGCAGAACAAGCGCTGGAAATTGTCAGGAATATTCGCGATGAAAGTTTCTCAAAAATTTCATCCGGGGACAACGAATTATATTTAGATGTTTTTGGAAACCATTGGGGTTTGAAAAAAATAATTGGAGAGCCGGAAAAGATTGACGGAATCTACACGCGAAAAATTACCATCTCCGATTATGAGGGCAATGTTAATATTAAAAAAATTGTTGTGGAGGTCTCATGGGATCAGATTTCGGCAAAACAGCAAGGGAAAGTATATTCAGAAACTTTATTGGCAGATAATGAAATTCCTATCGGTAGCGGAGGCGATGCGCCAACGGAAATTACGATTACTACTCAAGTTGATTGGGAGAAAGGGACGACCGACGGCAATATTGACACTCTAGTAGTAGAAGGCGATGGGGACATAAAATTAATGCCATATTCCCCGACCAAACCCTTGAAATATAAGACCCCCGGTACGCACACGACTCTCTTTTCTCAAATCGGAACAACGGAAGTTAGTCAGTATATTTCTTTTTCCGCGATAGAAGATAAGCCGAAAAACACTTCGGTCTCTTATAGATTTCGACTGACTAACAGCGACGGATCTTGGACTGGCGACTGGACTGAGCCAAAGACATATTCTGGTTCACTGATTGACTTGGCAATATTGCCCCAATTAGTGATCTCTGATCCAAACAATTCTTTTCTGCAGGTTGAAAGCAAGTTGTCAACCTCTCAAAACAATAAGACCCCCCAGGTGTTTGATTTTACAATAAAATATTAAAATTTATGAAAAAACAGAAAAGACGTTTACCGTCTAAAAAAACAAAAAATGGTTTTTCGCTGATTGAAATTCTTTTATATTTGGCTATTTTTTCTTTTATTCTAATTTCTTTGACGGTCTTGACGGGTTTAATTTTTCAAGCCAGAGCGCGCAGTCGGGCGATTTCGGAAGTTGACTATCAAGGAACAAGAATTTTAAATATTATTAGCCAGAAAATCAGAAATTCTCAATCCGTGTCCGAACCAATGAGGGGAAATACTTCAAATATATTGATATTTTCCTTAAATGGCGTAAATACGCAGGTATATACCAAAGAGGTCGCTGGCAAAAAAAATATCGTGGTAAAAGAAGACGCGGTAGAAAATACTTTGAATTCAGGTGATATTTTTTTGGCTGATATTATAAATCCATTAGAATTTGCCAATTATTCAAAGCAACCGTCGCCTGACAGCATCACAATTTCTCTTACATTAAAATACGATATGTTTCTGGGGAGTGGTAAGTATGTATATACTAAAAAATTTCAAAATAGCGCATCTTTGAGATGAAAAAAAATGGATATGTAGCCCTTTATAGTGTTTTGATTATCAGTATGATAGCGTCCGTTATCGCGGTCTCATTGTTATTTACCGGTTTGCAATCCGCTACCATTAGTAAAAAAATTGGATATCAGGCCACTTCAAGAGGTTATGCGAATTCCTGCGCTGAAAAAGCGTTTTTTGAAGTAAGATATAAATATCCAAACTATAATTTAGATAATTTTTCGCTTGATTTTAGTGATGGAAATTGTCAAATTAGTAATTATTACAAAAATGCCGATGCTACTCAGGTATTGATACAAATTTCCGGGCAGGTTAATAATTTTGGCGCAATTTCAAAAATTGAATTATTAATCGATACTTCATTTTCTGAAGTAAAAGTTAATAAATGGCAAGAGGTGGCGGACTTTTCGCCTGGTTGGTGAATTAAATCAAAAAGCAAAAGTTTTTTGACTTTTGACTTTTGATAAAAATTATTTTCTATGCTCAATGATAAAAATTCCAATTCTCAAGCATCAATGTTCAATCAAATTCCAAATCTCAATGTTCAATGATTCCTTGAGATTTTGATTCATTGGAATTTGTAAACGGTTAGAGTAATTATACGACTTACGCACTTTTAACAATTTTTAATATATTTTCGCAGGATAATTGACTTCGACGCCATCCACAGCCGAGCGGGCCGGTCTTTGATCTTGCGAAGCAAGCATCAAAGGAGCGAGGCGA
>VMGK01000029.1 GCA_007376535.1 Candidatus Berkelbacteria bacterium Licking1014_7
TGAGGAAGCATCCGCCAAGGCGGACGATGACGAACGATGAGTATTTTGTAGCCAAATGTGGCATATTGTAGTAGATTGGAGAGATTTGCAATGGGTTCTATATTATTTCTTTGTATAATAGACAATCGGAGCCACCAAAACAAGAAATAAAACCCCCCAGACAATATAGACAATATAATCACTCATACAAGTTCCTCTCTATCTTTTAAACCTCATCGCTATGATTAAAAGAATTATGGCTATTACTGTGGCAGCGATATAAAAGTACATCAATCCCATTTTACCACCCTCCTTTCTTAGAAATTATACCCGCAATAACCAAAAACGCTATCATAATGAATATACCCACCATGACCGTAATCCAAGAAATTGGGGCTTGAGCAGTCGGCATAAAAGCGCCCACAACCAAGGAGCCGAAAATAATCTTTGCTCCGTCAAGAAAAAATTCACTAATGACTTTCTGCATTATATTCACTTTTTTCTTTTCCGTTCAATCAGAAAATACAGGGAATATTTGATATTTTTCAATATGTTGATTTTCCTTAATTTATCTGAAAAAAAATTCAGGCGGAACTAATTTCACAGCCGGACCCATTGTGGAGCTGAGCGCCGCTTTTTCAACTTTGCCTGATTGAAATAATCCAAAAACCGCTTTGATATTTTGTAAAATTTTCTCATCCTGCCACGAAACCTTGCCAACTGCCACACAAATATTCCCCAACTTATCCGCTTTAACCTCTTTAACTTTGGTCCCAAAGCGCGCTTTGGCTTTTATCAAATCCTCAGTAATGGTGCCGAGTTTGGGATTGGGCATTAGACCCTTGGGACCGAGAATTTTTGCCACTTGCCCTGCCAGCGCCATATTTTTTGGCTCAACAATAGCAATATCAAAATCAATTTTCCCCTTTTTAATTTCCTCAATTTTCGCCTGGTCTAAAATCGCCACGCGCTGTTTTTTCGCCAGTCCGGCGGGAAATTCCACCATTTCACGAAACATTTGCTGCCCTTTTTTGATTTTGGTCTTCAAATTCAAATCAATGGTCTCGTCAAAACCAGCGCGAGAAATCTCTTTTATTAGCGCGAGCGCTTCCTCTATTAAATATTCCTGCGATCGATTAACCTTTTTATAAATTGACTGATAACGAGCGCTTCTTTGGCGCGCTTTAGAAATTCTTGGTTTTTTCGCGATTTTGGTGACTGACGTTTGAGACATATTTGTTTTGCCGCTTTCCGCCTTTTTAATATCTTCTAATTGCTTTTCCGCCTCCTGCAAAATTTCTTCTTGACTTTTTTTCTCGGTCTTTTGCTCTCCCATAATATTTTCCTCTGGCAGTTCAATCGTTTAATTTTCTTAAACTCCTGCCGATTATTTGATGGTTTTAATGATTCTTAAACCCCAGACGAAAATACCAATGCCGGGAATTGCGATGATAGCGCCAATGAGCGACGGGAGCAAACCCAAAGCGCCGAAAGTTCGCAAACTTGAATAGAAAATTGACGCGCCTATTAGAAAAAATATACCTCCAAACGCTAACATATACCAACCGATTTTGCGCGCTTGTCTGCCCAAATCACCAAATTGACTTTTTTCTCTAATTTTGATGGTCTTCATTATATTGTTTGTTTATGATGATTTTTTTAATTTTTTGCGCAAATTCCTGACTTTGCCCGAATGCGCAAATTTTTTCGCAGATTTTTTTAGACAATACTTTTAATACATACTTTTCTGGGCTTTCTGTGGGAAGCGGTCTGCCAATGCCGATGCGAACCCGCCAAAAATCCCGCGCGCCCAGCGTTTCAATTATTGACTGCACGCCCTTGTGACCGGCTGACGAACGATTTTTTTGTATCCTAAACTCCCCCGCCGAAATATCTAAATCGTCGTGAAAAATAATCAAATTTTGCGGTTGAATACCATTTTTTCTCATCATTAACGCCACTGGCGCGCCCGTCTCGTTCATAAAACTTTCTGGTGTAAAAAATATAATCTTATCATCTTGAAAACCTTTGTCTTTCAGCCAAGTCCGCTTCAAACAATCTAAAATAATTCTGCCAGCATTATGCCGCGTCTTCTCGTATTTTTTTCCCGGATTTCCCAAACCAACTAATAAAAATTTATGCGACATAAATTTTAAATCCTAATTTCTAAATCCTAAATACTAAACAATATCAAAATTCAAATAAAATAAGAAATTTTTGAGAATTATATTTTAGAATTTTGAATTTGTTTAGGATTTAGATATTAGAAATTAGAGATTCCTTCATGGCTATAAGCCGGGAAGGTTAAGTCCCATTTCCTTCATCATACTTTTGGACTTTTCCGCCGCTAATTGCTGGGCTTTGTTGGATGCTTCCTGCGCCACTTTCAAAATCGTCTGCTCCAACTCTTTTTTCTGCTCGGGCGCTAAATATTTTTCTCCAATAGAGATGTCGGTCAATTTCTGTTCGCCAGAAAATACTACGGTAATTTGCCCGTCAGCGCTTTTTGCCTCAATTTCAAGTTCTTTTAATTCTCTTTGAACTTGTTTCGCCTGCTTTTGCAACTGATAAAGTTGCTTCATTTTGTCTAACATGTTCCTCCCTACGGTCGTCAAATGCAAAATTCAAATCTCAAATCTCAAAATGAAGGATTATTTTAATTATTTTCGGTCGTCAAATGCAAAATTCAAAAGTTTTTTGATTTAAGATTTTTGTTTTTGATAAAAATTATTCTCAATACTCAATGATAAAAATTCCAATTCTCAAGCATCAATGTTCAATCAAATCTCAAATCTCAATGTTCAATGATTCCTTGAGATTTTGATTCATTGGAATTTGATGCTTGATTGGTCATTGGAATTTGAACATTGGAATTTGTAAACGATTTGGCTAATTAGGATTATTCTATCTTCTTAAATCTTTTTAATGTTTTGCGACTTGTGTCTTTTAAGATATTCTTCAATAAAATCCTGCAAATCGCCGTCTAAGACCTTTTCTGGATCAGTCGACTCAAAACCGGTGCGGTGATCTTTGACTAATTTGTAAGGATGCAAAACATAAGAGCGAATCTGACTCCCCCATTCAGGCGATTGCATTACTCCTCGCAAATCCTCGATTTTTTCTTTATGTTCTTTTAATTTTAACGCATTCAAACGAGAAAGTAAAATTGACATGGCCTGCAATTTATTTTGGGTTTGGCTTCTTTCGTTTTGACAAGAAACCGTTAGCCCTGTTGGTATATGCGTAATCCGAACCGCGCTATCGGTAGTATTTACTGACTGACCGCCGTGCCCCGATGCATGAAAAACATCTACGCGCAAATCCTTATCAGAAATACTTTCAAATTGACGCGGCTCTATTTCTGGAATCACCTCAACCAACGCAAAAGAAGTGTGGCGCGCTTTATCCGCGTCAAACGGCGACAAACGCACCAACCGATGTACCCCGGCTTCCGCTTTCAAATATCCATAAGCAAAAAGTCCGGAAATTTTAACAGTCGCGGATTTTATCCCGGCTTCCTGCCCCAAACTTTTGTCAATCGTTTCAAATTTATAATTTTTATTTTGCGCGTATCTTTCAATCATTCTAAAAAGCATATTCGCCCAATCCTGCGCTTCAGTGCCGCCCGCGCCAGCGGAAATCGTCAAAATCGCATTATTTTTATCATACTGCCCGGACAAAAGCGCCAGTATTTCTAAATTTTTAATCTGTTCTTCGGTCTGCGCGTTTTCAAAATCATCTAAGACCTTTTTGGTTTGCGAAAACCGCTCATTCACTTTTTGCGACTTTTGATAGTCCTTCCAAAAATCAGACGTTTGCATCTTTTTTTCTAAATCCCGCGCTTCTATTTTCAACTCGTCAATTTTTAGAATTTTTGCCAATTGTTGTTTTTTCTGCGTCAAATCCATAGATATATTTTAACAAATTTTTAGGGTTTAGGCAAATTTTCGCGTCCGTCCCAAAACACAATTAAAAATACAAATTTGACAATTTGACATATTCATTTGACATTTGACATGTCTGAACCTGTAAAGAGGTCTGACCTGTTAGCAGGTTAGATGAAATTTAGATGAAATAGATGAAAAATTACTCCAACAATTTGACATATTCATTTGACATTTGACATGTCTGAACCTGTAAAGAGGTCTGACCTGTTAGCAGGTATGGATATGTCAAATTGTTGCAAAAAAGAGCGGGTTTTACACCGCTCTTTTCTTCCCCCCTCTTCCCCTCTTTCCTGCTTTTGTAATAGACTTATTACGAAACAACCTTTTCTACCTGTCTGCGTTCAATCTCTTGCAGTATCTAATTATAAAGAATCTTCGGGTCAAGACCCTCAGCATTCTTTATTTCGTAATAAGTCTAATGAGCGCAGGATTGGCTCGGGGAAGATTTAATTTTCGCCGGATAATCGCTTTAAGCGATCCGTCTCAAAAACATATATTCTTTACGTTTTTTTAACCCAAACATGGAACCAAAACTCAAAAGCGAAGAAACGACTGACGCGCCAAACAGACCGGTTTTTGGTAATTCTTTTGCGCTGGACGCGCTAGTTTGGGCTGACTTAGTTTCTGCTTTTGATTCGGCTTTTGTTACGGGTTTGGTTTCTGCTTTGGCGACTGCTTTTGATTCGGCTTTTGCTTTGGTTTTGGCTGTCTCAGACACTTTGGCAACTGCTTTTGATTCGGCTTTTGAACCGCCGGCTGACGCAGAACTACTGGCGCTTGACTGTTGATTAGCGGAAGTAGCGCTGGCTTGCGTTTGCGACTGACTATTAGCGCCAGACGCGCTTGAAGAACTTGAAGAACTTGAAGCAGAATTATCGGCTATACTTGTACTCGCGCCTGAACTTGCACTTGACGCGCTTGAAGCAGTAGAAACATTTCCGGCGCTTGATTGACCTTGCGCGCTGGACGCGCTTGATCCAGAAGCAGACGCGCTGGCAGATGGACTATTTGACAAATTTGTAATCAAGACCGCGGCTACGGCTGCGCTTGACGCAGAACTTGAAGAACTGGCAGAAGCGCCATTGGCGCTGTTGGCTGAAGCGCCGGCCGAACCGGCGCTGGACGCGCTGCCAGTGGCAGACACGGATAATCCCGGCAGAGAAACAACTGCCGCGCCGCTTGAACTCGCGCTTGAAGAACTCGCGCTTGACACTGCTAAAACCGGAGCAGCGACCCCTAAAACCAATGTCATTAACCCGGCAAAATATATCATTTTTTTATTCATAATTTTCCTTTTCTCCCTACAAGGGTTGGTAGGATTTTAAGTTTTAATTTCTTAAAAATTTTTTAGAATTAATCAGTTAGCCGGGAACAGTCCCGAAAATCGGGAAGGTCTTGCGACGAAGGGCGAACTGGTGAAAACCGCAAAAAATTAAGGGTTTTCGGCTCCCACTTCTCCCAGCCAACTGACTAACGTTAAAAATGGCAGTCCCTCACCTCTATCCCCTGTTTTTTTAGTTCATCGCGAATTTTGTCCGCTTCTTCAAATTCACCTTTTTTTCGCAGCGCGTCTCGTTTTTCAATCAAGTCCTTTTGTTCTTGAGTTAGTTGAATTTCCCGCTTTTCAAATTTTATACCTAATATATACTCTATCTTTTGCCATTCTTTTTCTGACAATATTTTTGCCCCTGATTCTAAGACCGCCAGCGCCTGCGCCATATTTAAATCGTCTTCCAACATTTCCAAAAAATTCTCAAAAACCGCTCGTCCGCCTCTTCCATCCCGCAGGTGGAATTGGTTTATATTAATACGGATTTCAGACAATTTGCGATAAATTGTTTCGAACTGCGCAATTAAATTTTCAGAAAAATCAAGCGGTTTGCGATAATGGGTTGACAAAAGCGCCAAACGCAAAATATGGGAATTATACTTTTTTACCCCGTCGCGAATTCGCAAAAAATTGCCTTTGGATTTGCTCATTTTTTCGCCGGCGATATTTAATAACCCGGTATGCAGCCAAAAACGCGCCGGTATTTTTCCGTAGCCGCAAACCGACTGGCTAATTTCATTTTCGTGATGGGGAAATATATGCTCTGACGCGCTGCCGTGAATATCAAATTGTTCGCCCAGATATTTGCGCGCCATCGCCGAACACTCAATGTGCCAGCCGGGAAAACCCTTGCCCCACGGACTATCCCAAACCTGAATGTTGCGATTATCAGCGCTTCGCCACAACGCAAAACCCTGTCTTTCGGATTTTTGATCTTTCGGATTACGATGCGATAATTGCCCGTATTGAGTATATTTTTCTGTTTTGAAAAATACATTCCCATCTTTCTGATAAGTATATCCTTTTTTCTCTAAAATTTTAATTAGATCAATAATTTCTGGTATATGCTCGGAGGCGCGCGGCGAAACATCGGGTCTTAACACATTTAACTTCGCCATATCTTCAAAATGGGCTTTTTCAAATTTTCGGGCAATTTCCTGCGGCGCAACTTTCTGCTCGCGCGCCCGCGCCTCTAACTTGTCCTCGCCTGTCTCCGCGTCCCCCACCAAATGCCCGACATCAGTAATGTTTTGGACAAATTTCACCTGCCAGCCCTGAGATAAAAATAGCCGTCGCAAAGTGTCAAAAAAGATAAAAGTGCGCGCGTGCCCCAGATGATCGTAATCATAAACCGTCGGACCGCAGACATACATTTTGACTATCTTTCCGTCTATCGGCTTGAATTCTTCCTTCTGGCGGGTTAAAGTATTATAAAGTTTCATAATATTATCTTATCAGAAAAAATATAGAATGTCAAATCAAAATAGAAATGTCACATTTGTGCAAAGTAGAAATGTCACTTTTTTAAGTTGATTGATATTGTTCTTTGTAGGGGTTAATAACAAATTT
>VMGK01000030.1 GCA_007376535.1 Candidatus Berkelbacteria bacterium Licking1014_7
ATCACCGATATTTATGCGACAGCGATTGATTATTCGCCGAAAGCATACGAAAGCCAACAATTTTTTGCCACCGTACAAAATAAACTTCATTTTGCTATAGGATAAAAAGATAAAAAAAAGCAGTGAATATGGGTAAAAAATAGATAAAATTCACTCCAAATTGACAAAATAGAGTGAATATGTTATAATATATACAGATATGGCTACTAATAAAATATTGCGGGACAAAATTCAAGAATTAAAAACCGATTTTGACACCTTAAAAAGCGGCAAGGACTCTTTGTTGGTGTTATTAGATCAAAACGAGGTTCCGGAAAGCGTTTATAACTCCAATGCGATCGAAAATTCAACCCTAACCCTTAAAGAAACTGAGAAAATATTGTTAGAACAGGATTTATCGCGGGATGTTTCTTTGCGCGAAGTCTACGAAGCCAAAAACCTCGCCCGCGTTATTGAATACACTCGCAATAAATCAAAAGAAGAGGATATCTCAAAAGAATTGATACTCTTAATCCATCAGATGTTAATCGGTGGAATTGACGACAATATCGCCGGAAGATTTCGAAAATATGGAGAATATGTTCGCGTTGATACTCATATTGCGCCAGCCCCGGAACATACGGAACGAATGACAGAATCAATCATCATAGACTATTCAAGCGATCATTCAACATATTTTATCGACAAGATTGCTAAATTTCACTTAGAATTCGAAAGAATCCATCCATTCTTAGATGGTAATGGCAGGATTGGCAGGGTAATTATGAATTATCAACTGCTCCGACTCGGCTTTCCGCGAATAATAATCCGCGATAAAGAGAAAGATAAATACTATGATGCGTTTAAAATTTATCAAAAAAATAAAAACACAAAATTAATGGAAAGAGTAATCGCCCTGGCTCTATTGGAATCGCTAAATAAAAGGATGACATATCTAAAAGGCGAGGAAATTATTAATCTTTCTGATTATGCCAAAAACAATGAACTAAACCCGCCGGCGGTTTTTAACGCCGCCCGCCGCCAATCAATTCCCGCTTTTCGGGAAAGAGGAGTTTGGAGGTTGGCCAAGAATTATCAATATAAAACTTTACGAACTTTTTAACTTTATAAACTTTATAAACTTTATGACTTTACAAACTTTACGACCCCGTTTTCCGTTCGGTATAATGGGGTTAGGAGAAAAGATGACAGAAAACAATAATCAACCGGTCAATAAGACAGAATTAGTTTGGCCGGGGAAAAGGACAAAGGTTGAGACGGTAGATCTGCCGTTTCAGACGATTGAAACGATTAATCTTCCGCGTGGGAGAAGACAAGAAGATTTATTTTCCCAGTCGCAACAGCAATTAGCAAAGGGAGTGGAAAAGCAGCCTGACTTGGGTCAAAGCGAAGAATGGCTTGCCAGCCGTAGCTTTAGCGAAGGTTGGAAAAACCGGCTGATTTGGGGTGATAATTTTTTGGTGATGGGTTCGCTTTTGAAAGAATTCGCCGGTAAAATTAATCTTATTTATATTGACCCGCCGTTTGCAACAGGGCAAGATTTTAGCTATCAAGTCAAAATCGGCGATACCGAATGGACGAAAGAACCATCGGCCCTTGAAGTGCTTGCCTACCGCGACACTTGGGGCAAGGGTTTGGAAAGCTATCTTCAAATGATGTATGACCGATTGATTTTAATGAAAGAACTCTTAGCCGACAACGGCTCAATTTATGTGCATTTAGATTGGCATGTTGTTCATTACTTAAAAAATATTTTAGATGAAATTTTTGGAAAAGAAAATTTTAGAAATGAAATTGTATGGAAATATAGAAGGTGGAATATTGAGTCTAAGATATTCAACAGAAGTCATGATATAATTCTTTGGTATTCAAAATCTCCATCGTATATCTTTAATCAAATGTATGAGCCGAAATCTCCGAAATCAAGCGCACAGGGTAAAGCATGGAAAAGTGTTTTTGATGAAAAGGGTAGAAGACATTCAATTCTAACTGGCGAGGTGACAAAAGGTGTTCCGATGTCAGATACTTGGGAAATTTCGATAATAAATCCGGTAGCTGAAGAAAGATTGGGTTATGAAACTCAAAAGCCAGAAGGGCTACTTGAACGGATAATTAAAGCCTCTTCTGATGAAGGCGATCTCATTGCTGATTTTTTCTGTGGTTCTGGAACAATGGGCACGGTGGCAGAAAAATTGGGTAGGCGATGGATTATGAGTGATATCGGCAGATTTGCGATTCATACGACAAGAAAGCGGCTTTTAGATATTCCGAATTGCAAGCCGTTTGTGGTTCAAAATCTTGGAAAATATGAACGGCACAGATGGATGAAAATTAACGGCGATTTTGATAAATATATCAATTTCATTTTAGAGCTTTATAAAGCCGAACTGATTGAAGGATACGAGAATTTGCACGGCAAGAAAGAAAATGCTTTCGTCCGTATTGGCTCGGTTGACGCGCCGGTAACTTTGGCAGAGATACAAGAAGCCTTAGAAGAATGTAAAGAAAATAAAATTAAAAATCTTGATGTTTTGGGTTGGGAATGGGAGATGGGTTTGCACGATATGGTTAAGGATGAGGCGGAAAGATTTGGCGTAAAATTAAAAACTTTACAAATACCCCGCGAAGTGATGCAGGTTGACCAAAATACCAAACAAGAAGTGAAATTTTATGAATTAGCATATTTGGATGTTGAAGTAAAGATTGGTGGAGAGTTCGACGACAAAGAAAAAAATCCACGGCGAGTTGCAGTAATGTTAAAAAATTTTATTTTGGAAAACCCGGAACTCATTCCGCAAGAAGTGCGAGACAAGATTAAAAGCTGGAGCGATTTTGTTGACTACTGGGCAGTTGATTGGACTTTTGATCAGCATAAAGAAAAAACCGAAGAGGATGATGTTTTCCACAATATGAACCAGGAATATCGCACCCGTAAAAACCCAAAACTTAACCTCTCTATGTATTACGATTATCCAAAATCCGGCCAATACAAAATTTTGGTAAAAGTCATAGATATTTTCGGCAACGACACGACGAAGCTAGTGGAGGTGAAGGTATGAACAATTTTTCTAGCATTATTATTTCTTTAATTGTGGGATTTCTAGGGGTAGTCCCATCATTATTTCCAGAGTTGGTACAAAAGTCTTTAAAATGGAGAATATTATCTATTGCCATTGCATTCTTCTTGATTTTGCTAATTATTACTTTCAAAAAATGGTGGTCATATGCGAGGGAAATAAGCCCCAAATTGGTCAGTTTTCTTTTATGGTTTGTACACCCATTGGCAAAAATAATATACCTTTTTTCGCTTGTGGGGCTAATCATACTCTTGTCGGGATTTAATTCCAAAATAATATTACTTGGCGGATTAATTCTTATTGTTTCATTGTCTTCTATTAAGTGGTTCCCAATAAAAAGTAGGAGATTCGAAGATAATTTTGAAGAAACCCTAAAATCGTGGGAAGTAGTCACCGGTAATCCCAGTATAAATGAACAGTTTGGTAACCCCCAACCCGATCTCGATCTACACTTTGTTTCCGGAGGCACAAATTGTCTTCTTTATTTAGTACCAATTGATAGTCCCAGAAATGGATCGATTGAATGTGATGTTTATTTAGAGCCAGGCGCACTTTTTAATATTATTTTTCACGTTGATTCAGTTACGGAAAAATGGTATATGGCAAGATTGGATACAAGAAATGGCATGAAAGACGGTTTTTTAAAAGGTGGGAGATCTGGCTGGGCAGAGTTTTCGATGGGGAAAAGTAATTCTTCCCCCAAAACATGGCATCGGATGAAATTAGAGTTGGATGGACCAAAAATAAAGCTATATCGAGATGGCAACCTTCTGGCCGAGATGGGTGATTCCGAATTTAAAGATGGGCGAATAGGGATATTCAATGAGGTCGGGGAAGTTCATATTGATAATTTTTTAGTCGAAGTGAAAGGATGAGTATGAATGGGCAAATTTTTAGAAACTCAGAGGAAACTAGAAAAGCCATTTTTAACAATATTCAGCATATCTCGAAGAATGCTTCCAGTATGGTAGATAATAAATTTCAGAATGAAATCGACATTATTGTCGAAAAACTGTCAAAAACTTTTCATATTTTAAATATTATTGTAAATTATACTGACCAGAAAAAAGTAAGTGATATAAAATTTGACTCCAATATTTTACTATGGCAAGGAGCAAACGCGCTTGTTGGTTCCTTGCAGTTGATAAGACAGGGGTACCTGATTGAGCCGAATATTTTAAATAGATATGTTGTTGAGAGCTTAACTCTTGCAATAGATTTATTTACAAATCCTAATCATTATCAAAAATTTAAGGATGGAAAACTATCAGGAGAGAAATGTATCACAAGTGCAAAAAAAGTTATCAGGGTCATTGGGCAGATTTATGGGATATTAAGTCAAATGACCCACCCCCAAAGTTCTATCTTGGGTACTTATTTTGTAAGAAATAGAAATACTATGCTGATTGGCGGTGGAGTTTTAAAAGAAACCCTTCACAGAGTTGGACTTAATTTAGGAATTTTAGGTTTTGTTACCCATGTTTTTTTGGGAGGAGTTGAATTAATTTTTTATGATTTTGTTCCATGTCATAGATTTTGGGTGAAACAAGGTGGTAACCTATACAAATGGCAACCAAATGACAGAGAGAAAAAATTTGGTGAAATGACTCAAAAAATGATACATGAGGCACTATTGGAACTAAAGGAAAGTAAAAATGATTAAAAATAATACTAGCCAACTTTCTATGCTTTCTCTGCCGCAAAAACTCAAAGATTTAGTTTTGAAGTGGCGGGAGGGAGGATATAAAGACGCAACAGAAAAAACAAAGCGGCTGCTGGGTTTTTGGTTTAATGAAACTCATGAATTGATTGATGGGACGGAGTTTGAATATAGAAATGCTCAAAGAGAAGCGATTGAGGCCTTGATTTATTGTCACGAAATTTTGAAAGTTAGCAATCTTTATGAGCTGAATCGCGCCTTAGGCGAGCCGTTGCCGGCAGTTCCTTCGGGCTACATCTGGCCAAAATACGCTTTTAAAATGGCCACCGGTTCCGGCAAAACAATGGTAATGGCGATGGCCGTAGTTTGGGCGTATTTTAATGGTTGCACCAAAAATTTTCTTTTAATTGCTCCAAATTTAATTGTTCTCGACCGCTTAGGCACCGACTTTATCGACGGAAAGATTTTTCGAAAATATCCTTTAATTCCTTCTGAATGGCGGGGAGATTTTCAATTGGATGTGATTGGCGCTGATGAGCCACCAACACCGAAGAAACCGGCGGTTTTATTTTTAACTAACATCCAAAAATTATATGAACGCAATGAAAAAGAACCAATCAATCCGCTGCAAAAAATCCTTGGGCCCAAGCCGCCGGATGAAATTAAAATTTCAGTTGAGCGGCGTCGAGATTCTTTGGCGAAGCTCGAAAGCCTGATGGTGATAAACGATGAAGCTCATCATGTTCATGATGAAAATTTGGAATGGAATAAAACCATTGATTGGCTCAATTCTCAAAATGAGCTTTTTGCGCAGTTGGATTTTTCCGCTACGCCTCGGTTCCAAACCGGAGGTTTGTTTCCGCATGTTATCACCGATTATCCACTTAATGAAGCGGTGTTGGATAAAATTGTTAAACGTCCGAAAATTGCCGAATTGGAAAATGTACCACCGATTGAAAGTGAAAATGCAGTTGAAAAATATAAAGTCAATATTGAGGCCGGTATTAATCAATGGAAAAAAATTTATAACAATTATAAAAAAGCCGGCAAAAAAGCGGTTTTATTTATTATGGCCCAAAGCACCAAAGAAGCAGATAAAGTCGCCGAGCACTTAAATACTTTCCCTGATTTGCGCGATAAAGTTTTGACGATTCACACCGATAATACCGGTGAGATTAGCCGGAAAGATGTTGATAAGGCGAGGGTCTGGGCCAAAGAAATTGATAGTGACGAAAATCCTTATCGAGCGATTGTTTCGGTTTTGATGTTGCGCGAGGGATGGGATGTGCGAAATGTTGTGGTGGTTGTGCCTTTGAGGCCATTGACCGCCAAAGCCAATATTTTGCCGGAGCAGACTTTAGGACGGGGTTTAAGATTGATGTGGCCGG
>VMGK01000031.1 GCA_007376535.1 Candidatus Berkelbacteria bacterium Licking1014_7
TAGCCCGTCCGCAAAAAAATCGGGCGAAGCCCGAAAGCAAGCGGGCAAAAAGAAAAAGGGGTGTGGGGAAAATGAATTTTTGTCCGCTTGTCAGTCCGCCGAAGGCGGACAATGGGGTGGGAGCGTTTCCGCGCTTCCTCTCGCAAGAGGAAGGCAAAACAGAAAAATTTTCGTTTCCTTAATTGAAAAAAATTTGGCGAGCAGACGATTAAAAAAATGTTTAGAAAATTTTTCTGTTTTGCTCGCCGAAGCGAAGCGGAGGCGGACGGAAACGCTGGGCGGGATTCAATCAGCAAAATCCTCTGGATTTTGCTCAAAAAAGGTTCGGATTTCGTCCAATAGACACCACCATAACGAATTTGATGAGTTTTCCGCCTCGCCCTCGCCTTCGGCTCGGGTTTTGGCGGGCAGATTTGCGAGTAAATTAAAAGGTTTTTTGAAATCAATTTCTAGCCGTCCCGCCGCAAGGCGGCGGTTCATCCCGCAAATGCAGGATATTGCGGCAAAGCCGCAATGAGCCGATGGTTTTCTTTCGCCTTTGGCGAAACACAAAATGAGATTTTAATAAATTGTCGGTGTAAGGCGTTGCTTTTTTATAAAATTAAAAACTTCTAAAAATTATGACTAAATACTTTATCTATTGTCGCAAATCAACAGAGGACGAAGAAAGACAAATTTTGTCTATTGAGGCCCAGCTCGCCGAGCTTCGGGAATTCGCCAAACAAAATAATCTTTTCGTGGTTAAAGAGTATTACGAAAGCAAAACCGCCAAAGAGCCGGGCCGAAAAGTTTTTAATTTTATGATGTCGGAAATTGAAAAAGGCAATGCTTCGGGAATTTTAGCGTGGAACCCTGATAGATTAGCCAGAAATTCAATAGACGGCGGACGAGTCATTTATCTTGTGGATACTGGAAAAATCACCTCGCTAAAATTCCCCACTTTTTGGTTTGAAGCGACACCGCAAGGAAAATTTATGTTGAGTGTCGCTTTCGGGCAAGCGAAATACTACACCGACAATTTAAGAGAAAACATTTTGCGAGGAATAAGGCAAAAAATTCGCCGTGGCGAGCTATCGGCAAAAGCCCCGATTGGATATTTCAACGAGCCGAGATTGCGAACTATTGAACCCGACAAAAAAACTTTTAACAAAGTGAAGGAAATTTTGCGGGCTTTTGCCACCGGCGAATACACTTTAACGAAAATTCAAAGCAAAATGTTTTCTCTTGGCTTGGTTGGCAAAGACGGAAAACCACCTCATTTGTCCACAATTCAGAAAATTTTGACCAATCCTTTTTACTACGGACATTTTCGCTATCGTGGCGAAGTGCATCAAGGATCGCATAAGCCAATGATTTCAAAGAAACTTTTTGACCAAATACAAGAAGCGTTGATTTTGAACGGCAAGCCCCGCAAAAAGCGAGGACCAAAAAATTTTCAATTTCTTAATTTCGCGGTTTGCGGCGAGTGCGGATATTCCATAACTGCCGAAAGGCACATCAAGAAAAGCGGGCTAAAATTTGTCTATTATCGTTGCACCCACAAGAGCAAAACGCAAAATTGTTCGCAAACTCGCTTTTTGCGGGAAGAAGTTTTAACCGAGCAAGTAAAAGAAAATTGTCAAAAAGTTTCTTTGCCTGACGATTGGCGGGAAAAATATCTTGGGAAAGTTAGCGAATGGGAAAAAGAAAATAGCCAATCGTCAAACCTTTTCGCTCAAAATCTCAAAACCGAACTTTCCGCCATTAAAATAAAAATAGACCGGCTTATGGACGGCTATCTTGAAGGCAGTTTTGAACTTGCAGAATTTCAAGAAAAGAAAAACAAACTAATGGCAGAAAAGAAAAATGTTGAGGAAAAATTATCCGATTTTGAGCGAAAAGGAAATCATTGGCTCGAACTCACGAGAAACTGGATTTTAGAGGCCAACCAAGCCAAAAATCTCGTTTTATCTGAAAATTTTTCGGAGATGAAAAATTTTCTCAAAACCATCGGCTCGAACCGTTGCCTTGCGGCGGGACGGCTGGAAATTGATTTCAAAAAGCCCTTTAATTTACTCGCAAATCTGCCCGCCAAAACCCGAGCCGAAGGCGAGGGCGAGGCGGAAAACTCATCAAATTCGTTATGGTGGAGCTAGGCAGAATCGAACTGCCATCTACGGTATGCAAAACCGTCATTTTACCATTAAACTATAGCCCCCCTAACAAACAAGAAATAGAAACTAAGTCCGCCAGCTGGCGGACTACATTCTTAATTCTCATTTCTTCATATCACTCCAATCAGATGCATAAATCCCAAAATCATTATGGCGATTGCCACTAATTTATAAAATCCAAATGTTGCGCCCGAACCCAACTTTTGCTCCACCCACGCGCTTTTTCCCAATGTCTTAACAATCCAATAATTATATTTGATTCCTACAAACCCCAAGCCAAGCGCTACCAAAAATATTAAAATTCTTGAAAACATAATTAATTGCATTAATAAGAAACAAGATACAAGAAGCAATAACCAAACAATATTCAAACTTCAAATAATCAAATATCAAATTTCATTTATAATAACTCATATTTTACTCTTAATCAGCCCAAAAATCAACCCGATAATTGCAATTTGCCCTAAAAGCGCCAACCATTTATAGCGCATCAGCCATTCGCTTTTTTTGAAATGACTACAGGAATGAAATTTGGAAAACCATTTACCAAACCCTGTCGCCCGAAATTTTTTCTTCCAAAACGGCACATTATCTAATAAATCCACGCTAACTCCACCCAGTGCTCCAAACAAAAAATTTATTTCAATTGACTTGGGCAACAAAAAAATCAAGACAAAAATAGTTGCCACAATATCTAACCCAACCACAACCCATTCCCGCGCTCCCCAATTATAATCTTTGCCACTCTTATGCCAGATTCCGAGATCAAAATGGGGAATTTTATCCAAGGCAAAATGACTCGCCACACCCAACGTAAACCCAGCCGGCGCGTTGCCCGCCATTTGTCCCAACGCTCCCCCAATTAGAATATGAGTAGTTAAAAGCATAGTAAAATTTCAAAATCAAAAGCTCAAATACCAAATGAAATCCTAATTTCAAATACTAAATGTAAAATATTTGATATTTGATTTTAAGGTTTTGGCATTGATTTGTCATTTGTTATTTGGATTTTGAAATTTCTCATCTTGTATATTATTGCATTTTTTAACCAAAATTGATAGAATTGGGGATAGAAATTAGAATTTAGATGTTGGATTGTAGAATAAAATAATTTTGCCTGCCCGCTAATGCCTAAGCATAGCGATGGCGGGCGGGAGATTTGCATTTTGAGATTTGAGATTATAGCGGGCGTATAGCTCAGCTGGTCAGAGCGCGTCACTGATAATGACGAGGTCCATGGTTCGAGTCCATGTACGCCCACCAATAACCAATAAATTCAAATTTCTAACGGGACAAGCTGATAATGTAGAGGTCGGAGGTTTTTACCCGACGAAGCTCAAAGAGCGTAGTTGGGCGATCCTTCCCACGCGCACCAAGGTTTAGAAATATGGAAACAATTTTAACCAGTGCTATTGTTGGTTTATTTTCTTTACCATTTGTTCACAAGCATTGCAATATTGTTTCTATTTAGTATGATTAAATTATGAAAAATATTTATTTTTCTATTCCAGTTTCCATCTTTAAGGAAGACAAGGATTTTGTCGCTTATTCTGCTATGCTCGATTTATCAACTTGTGCTGATTCGCTCGAAGGAGCACAAAAAATGTTTGAAGAGGCTACTAAGATATTTTTTGAAGAGCTAGATCGCAAGGGAACAATTAACGAGGTATTGTTATCTCTGGGTTGGAAAAAAACAAATTCAAATTGGTTTCCACCAACCGAAATTTCCCATCAAACCAAAAAATTTTCACTAGCCCTAAAAGCGTAGACCATTTTGAAAAATTTCTTTTGTTTGTTGGCTGTGAATTTATCCGGCAAAAAGGAAGCCACAGAATTTATGAACGAGCGGGGTTGAAACGACCGATAGTGCTTCCAGCTTACAAATCGCTTCCTGTGTTTGTCATAAAAAATAACTTGAGAATTTTGGAAATTTCCGTCGAACAATATCTGGAGATTTTGAAAAGAATAAAATAACTCGGAATACAGATTTTATACTCCTCCATTTTTGGTACAGCTATTTTGTATTTGATAATTGTTGGAATTGTTTTTACTTTACTGGCTCTTGTTAACTGGGCTCGAAAAAAAATCCAACAATAGGAGAGCAGGATTTAAACTAACACCAATTGAGTGAGTCAATTCCTGTTCAGATTCAAGGCGCGAGGAGCGCAGTGTGCCAATAGGCACATAAGCGACGAGCAACGAAGAAGATGACTGGGAAGTGGCTCACCCGAAGGGAAGAGAGTAAGTCAGCCAATTTCTTTGTCACTCCTCGTCAATGGGCTGATTAGCCCAATCTTCTCGTCGTTCCTTGAACTTGACTAACCTACTCTCTTCTCAACTTGATGTTAGTTCAAATCCTGCTCTCCTAGCTAGTTTTGGGATTTGGACCATTAGTATTTGGAATTTGTTTAGACTACCGTCATTCAATCTCTTGTAGTATCCTGATTGCAGGAATCTGCAAATAGATTTCATTCTGGCGGGCAGGAAATTAGAGCTTAGAAATTTCAAAAACCGGCTTTTTGGCATTTTTTGTTGGTTTTATTATTAATAAAATTAATCATCAAAATAATTTCGTTGTAAATTATCTTGATACCTTCATTTTGAGATTTGAATTTTGAGATTTGACATTTAAAAACCGCCTTTTCGGCGGTTTTTATTATATCCTTGTAAAGGGTTATCACAACTGATTTTTTTAACCATTTTTATCATTATTCTTCCAAGCAAAATCGTAAAGAGTATTCAATATTTCAGTTAATTCTTTGTTCTCAATGATTATCCCTAATGGTTCTTTCCCATAACAAGCAAAGGAAATTTTATGATTGAAAATATTTAATTCCACATTATCAGGTAATTTTTTAGAATTGATTAATAAAGATTCCCTTAGATGCTTGCGATTATTAGCTATTAGTTCTTGGGTAAATTTGGTTTTGGTTAAAATTGACCTCATCCTGATTTTTTTATCAACTCTTTTTTTTATATATTGCTTTGTCCAATGTTCCCCTAAAATTTTATTTGCCCCCTCAATTGAGCCAATACTTTTTATCATCGAATTGCGTTCTTCAAGCGTTTCTGAATATGCGGATCTAGCCCCTTCGATTCCGTGAAAATAGCGAACATTGGGTTTATTTGATAAGCGATTAGGCAACCACTTCAATCTGGGCAATATTTGGTTGAGCGCTCTGATTTTTTGGGCAAAAAACTCTCTTAAATTTTCTGGGTCTTGGGCAGCGTATTTTTTAATTTTTGATTTTTCTACAATCGATACAAATCCTTTTTCATGCAAAGATCTTAACGTCAAATATACAGTAGGCCTTTTAATATGCGTAATTTCCGACAGAAATCCGGCAGTGGATTCGCCATTTTCAATTAAAGCAATATAAATCTTTACATCATTACGTGTAAGTTGCGGTGTAATTAAATTGTTGATTTCATTTATCATATCTGACAAATATCATATCAATAAACCTATAATTTGTCAACATTATTGACAATATATGTCAGCGCAATATAGTAATGTCACATTAATTGCAAAATAGAAATGTCACATTCTTTCCACTAAGATAAAGAAAAAATAACTTAGTTGGGAGGATAAA
>VMGK01000032.1 GCA_007376535.1 Candidatus Berkelbacteria bacterium Licking1014_7
ATAATTAGGATAGTTCGAACGCATTTCGCCGCCGAAGGCGGCGTGAAAGCCCCCGAAATTTCCAGCCGTGAATTCTGAACTTTCAAAACTGCCAAAGAATCCTGTTTCAAAAATATCGGCTCGAATCATTATTTTATTAAAAGAAAATTTTTAGGGACACTTGACTACTACTACTACTACTACTACTACAATTAAACTATAAGAAAGAAATATTAATTTTAACTAAGTAGGGGAGGAAACTATCATGGAAGAAACAACAAACAAATCAGGTATGTCCACAGGAATGATTATCGGGATTGCGGTCATTGTCGCAATCGTTTTTGGTGGTGGCGCTTACGCTTATGTCAACAACAAAGCGGAAAAAGAGAAGAAAGATCTAAACGCCCAAATTACTGAATTACAAAGTCAAGTTTCAAGTGCAAAAACTGCGACAACTACAACGACCACACCGACGACAACCACAACTCCCACTGCTACTATTGCTAATGATACATCATTGCTTACGACTCTCTGCCAGAGCAATAATTCCGGGCTGACTTGTGTGGTTGATAAGATTGAGGGTAATTTTGCTACGGGCACATCTTCTGATACTAACGAGGGATCGCATTGGTATGCAAGAAAAGTTAATAGTATTTGGACGATGGCCCAGAATGGTTTACAAGATGATCCTTCTTGTTCCAACACCAGTGATTTTCCAAAATCAATCGTACCAACTTGCGCCAATAATTAATGTTGTCAAAAATATTATTCCAACTTTCCGATTTAGCGAATAAAGAATTTGTCGCCAAAGAACTAATCTGATAAGATTTTACGAGCGAGAGCAATCTCGCTCGTAAGACTTGAAATTGTCAAAGTTCAGAATTCACGGCTGGAAATTTCGGGGGCTTTCACGCCGCCTTCGGCGGCGAAATGCGTTCGAACTATCTTAATTATCCTGCACATGCGAGGAAATGTCAAATTTCGGGAGTTAGCGCCGCCTACGGCGGCGAGGAAGCTCCCCCGCGAAAATTCGGAAAGGCGGCAGTGCCGCGAACCGAAAAACTGCCAAAAAACCTGATAAAAACATCGGCTCGAATCATTATTTTATTAAAAGAAAATTTTTATAAATAATAAGTTAAAAATTAGGAGGGAGAAAAATCATGGAAGAATCAACAAACAAATCAGGTATGTCAACGGGAATGGTTATTGGGATTGCGGTTATAGTCGCAATCGTTTTTGGTGGCGGTGCTTACGCTTATGTGAACAATAAGGCTACGAAAGAGAAAGATGACCTCAATGCTCAAATTACTGAGCTGCAAAGTCAAGTTTCAAGCGCAGCAATTGCAACAACAACGCCAAGTTCAACGACGAGTGCGACGGCTGATGCAACTGCAAACTGGAAAACCTACACAAATTCAACCTATGGTTTTTCCTTCAAGTATCCGAGCGATTGGACAGCGACGGAGTCAACTACATATCCCGGCGCTTTGATCTCGGTAGGAGTAGATACACCGTCTCGAAAAGTAACCAATAAATGTCACGAGGATGGCTGCGACTCTCCAAATTCTATGTCTGTCCATTACTACGACTCAATCATGAACAAAGACTCAGAGGGAGGATACTCTTCTCTCCTCAACTATCTGAAAGTGAATTCGGGAAATGACGAGAAAAGATATTCTTCGTATACCGCCGCCAAGGTTGGAACGGAAAATGGATACAAGGCAATTGCTGGCAAAAATACTTTCGGTGGGGGTACATACTACTTTGTTGAAAAATCCGATAAAAAAGTTCTAGAAGTTTGGATGTTTGACGGAGATAAGGAAGTCACACCAACCATCGATAGCCAGATTCTTGCGAGTTTCCAATTCACGAAATAGAATTTGCCGCCAAATCAGAAAATTTTTATTTGAAAAATTTACTGTAATGAGTTATGATTAACTCATAGAAAAACTTGAAATTGTCAAAGTTCACCATTTCGGTTCGGAATTTTAGGGGGCTCTGCGCCGCCTTCGGCGGCGAAAACCAGCCCCCGTAATTTGCGGCTCGCCCGCAAGCGGGCTCGCCGCGTTCTTCAAAAAATGCCAAAGAACTTGTTAAAAACATCGGCTCGCCTGCCCGCCTCTGGAGGGAACCACATTTTGTAAAAGAAAATTTTTTCATATCTATTTGTTGCAGAAATTCTGGGGAATTTCTGTTTTTTGTTAGTTTAACAATTTTCACCCCGCCTAGCTTGACATAAACCAGCAATTATGCCAAACTAAATCGTTATTGAAAATCGCAGTAAATAACCCCTACCACGAGGGAATCGTGGAAATCTGAACCTTGAAAGGAGGCCTTATGACCAAGATCGACGAACAGCAGTTCCGCGACATCTTGCAGTCGAAGCTCGGAGCCGCATGGGACCGTGCGTTCACCGCCTTCCGCAACTACGGCCCGAATCTGGGGTACGACGTGACCAACGTCCTGCTTCACGCGGCCGACCAGGGGAAGGTGGACGAAGTGCTCGGCATTCTAGAGGAACACTACCAGAGTCATCTCCAGTACCAGCACCCGGAGATCCGTGGTACCGTTGGCGACCGACTTCTCGGCGTCAACCCGACCCAGGCAATGTTTCTTCGCATCTGCCAGCAGACCCTCGGGCTCCAGCCGAACCCGGCGTAGCGATGTTCGCGACGCACCATCAGGCCGGGCTTCACAGTACAATCGTGGAGCTCGGTCTTTTTCTTTTCCTAAATTTTGATAATGAATTTTCATAAAAGAATTTGCCGCCAAAGCAGTAAATTTTTCAAGATAGGGCTAACCCCGAGCGAAGTCGAACTATTTTAAAAATAGAGCAGAAAAGTTTGTGGGTTGCGCCGAAGCCATGCTCAACGTGATTGTGTGTTCGTGGCGCAACTTTTTCGTTTTTTACTCGTTTGTGCTATATTGATTTTATGGGTAGTGATAAAGTCAACGATAAATTTGACGAGCAAGCAGAAAAAATTGAAGAAAATCTCAAGACCCTGCGATCTAAGAAAATTAAGCCGAAAATGAAAATTTCCGGCAAGTCGGTTTTTGAAGTACAAAAAATTATTCAAAATAAATGCAAAAAAAATTAGTTGCCATTGTGGGCGCGACTGCGACCGGAAAAAGCGATCTGGCAAAAGCAATGATAAAAAAATTTAATGGAGTGGCGATTTCAGTTGACAGCCGCCAGATTTATCGCGGTTTGGATTTGGGCACTGGCAAAGATAAAAGTTTTCCGCAAAAAATGATTGATATTTTGGACGCCGGTGAAAAATTTTCCGTGGTTGAATTTCAAAAAAAGGTCTTAGATCTGATAGAAAAAACTTTTGCGTCCGGCAAAATTCCTTTTTTGGTGGGTGGAACGGGATTTTATCTTGACAGTATAATTTTTGAAAGGAATTATCCAGCCGTGGCGCCAGACGAGAATTTGCGTAAATGCTTAAGTAAATTGACGATAAAAGAACTCTGTCAAAAGTTATTACAAAAAGACACTGATTCAGCGCGCCGGGTGGGGAAAAACAAAAGGCGGCTAATTCGCGCTTTGGAAATTATTGAAAAGACCGGTGAAAAAGTGCCCAAATTTTACGCGCGGAAATTTCGTTATCCAACTTTACTTCTGGGAATTGAAGTAAACCGCGATAAACTATATCAAAGAATTGACGAGCGGGTAGATGAAAGAATAAAATTAGGTATGATAAAGGAAGTGCGAAGTTTAATTGAGCGCGGTGTTTCAAAAATTTGGCTCAAAGGTCTGGGGCTTGAATATCGGGCGATTACCGAATTTTTAGAAGCAAAAAATACCAAACGAGAGATGATTCAGGGGCTGAAATTTGATATTCACGCCTTTAGCCGCCGCCAAGCCACTTGGTTTCGCCAATATCCGGAAATTGAATGGCTGGAATTGATAGAATATACTAAAAAAGACAAACAACAATTGGTCGAAAAAGCAGAAGAGAAAGTCCACGATTTTGTAAAATTATTAAAAGACGAAATAAGCAAAAAATCAATTTAAAGCATTTAAATTTTGAGATTTAATATTATGTCTTACGGAAAACTTTTTTCAGCCGGGGTGCAAGGCCTTGATGGTTATAAGGTGGAAATTGAGGTTGATATTACTGGCGGTTTGCCCGGACTCTCAATAGTGGGATTGGCTTCAAAGTCAGTTGAAGAAGCCAAAGATCGGGTGCGGGGCGCGATTAAGCATTCGGGATTTAAGTTAGATCCAGAAAAAATTACCGTTAATCTTGCGCCGGCTGATGTCAAAAAAGAGGGCTCGCATTATGATCTTGCGATCGCAATGTGTGTATTACTCGCCAATGGTCAAATTGAAAATTCTCCGCTTTTTAGCAGAACATTATTTTTGGGCGAGTTGTCGCTTGATGGACGATTACGATCGGCGCAAGGCGTTTTAGCGATGACGCTTTTTGCGCGCGAAGCCGGTTTTCAATTCGCGGCGTTGCCCAAAGAAAACTTAAAAGAAGCCAGTTTGGTAAAAGGCATTAAATTAGTCCCGATAACATCTTTGCAGGAATTGGTAAAAATGTTTCAAGTTGGTCAATTGCGATCGCAAAAAATTGATATTGATTTTGTCAGTATGCGATCGCAAGAATATGAGTATGATTTTCAATATGTGCGCAGTCAGGAAAATGCCAAAAGGGCTTTGTCTATCGCGGCAGCCGGCGGGCATAATATCATAATGACCGGACCGCCTGGCACTGGCAAGACACTTTTGGCTCGTTGTCTGCCTTCAATCTTACCATTGCTTTCGTATGAAGAATGCTTGGATGTGACGAAAATTTATTCAGTGGCAGGTAAATTAAAAAAATCAAATCCGATAATTACTGAGCGACCTTTTCGGAGTCCGCATCACACCGCTTCGCATATTTCTTTGGTGGGCGGCGGATCCAACGCCAGCCCGGGCGAAATTACTTTGGCGCATCGCGGAGTGTTGTTTTTAGACGAAATTCCAGAATTTCACCGCCAGACATTAGAGGCGCTTCGCCAGCCGTTGGAAGACGGCGTCATCACTGTTTCCCGGGCAAAAGGCACGGTTGAATTTCCGGCCAGTTTTATCTTGGTTGCTTCGGCTAATCCTTGCCCGTGCGGATATTTTAACGATCCGAAAAAAGAATGTAGATGTTCAAATTCTCAAATCGTCAATTATCAGAAAAAATTGTCCGGACCGTTTATGGACAGGATTGATATCAAGATTTTTTTAGAACGATTTGCGCTGGCGAAATTAGCCCAGAAAGCAGTGGCTGATCCAAGCGAAAATGTGAGAAAGCAGATTGAAAAAGCCCGCCAAATTCAGGCAAAAAGATTTGTTGATATTGGTATTAAAACCAATTCGCAAATGAGCGCCAGACAAATTGAAACATATTGCGATGTGTCAGAAAAATTGAAAAAATCGATCGTCGCGTCAATGGAAAAAGAAAATCTCAGTGCGCGCGGCTTTCATAAAATTTTAAAAATTTCCCGCACCATCGCTGACTTGAATAATGAAAAAGAGATTGGGCAAAATCATCTTTTTGAAGCCCTGTCGTACTATCAAGAGCAAGGCGACCAGAGATAATTTGTGGGTTATGCCAAAGAATAATTACACGACTTACGCACTTTTAACCATTTTAATATATTTTCGCAGGATAATTGACTTCGACGCCATCCACAGCCGAGCGGGCCGGTCTTTGATCTTGCGAAGCAAGCATCAAAGGAGCGAGGCG
>VMGK01000033.1 GCA_007376535.1 Candidatus Berkelbacteria bacterium Licking1014_7
TTTATCCTCCCAACTAAGTTATTTTTTCTTTATCTTAGTGGAAAGAATGTGACATTTCTATTTTGCAATTAATGTGACATTACTATATTGCGCTGACAGACGAATGTCGGCTCTTGACAAATTTCTGAAATTGTTTATACTATTTACAGGTAATTCAAAAAACATGGGGGATTTTTTTGTAAAAACATAAAAATCTTTTAGAGCAGTTATTAAACAGGGTCTTTAGAAAAAATGGCAAAACATAAAATTACACAAATAGGTTTTGATAAATTGCGCCAGGAACTTGATTATTTGAAAAATGTTAAACGTCCGCAAGTAATAAAAAGAATCGCCGATGCCCGGGAAATGGGCGATCTCAGCGAAAATAGCGATTATGACGACGCTCGCGACGAGCAGTCCTTTTTGGAAGGCAAAATCAAGAATTTGGAAAATCAGATTAAAAATTGTGAGATTGTCGGGCAAATTGTTAAAAATGGCGAGATTATGATTGGATCAAAAATTGAAGTGAAAGTCAATGGGTTGAAAATGGTTTTTGAAATTGTCGGACAAAATGAAGCCGATCCATTGCAAGGAAAAATTTCAGATAAGTCACCGATTGGCAGCGCGCTTTTGGGCGCAAAACCAGGCGACGAAGTTAATGTTCAGACACCAAAAGGTATTGTTAAATACCAAGTTCTCGGGGTAGAATAAAAAAAATTATTCGAGGCAAAGTCGCAAAAATTAGACATTTGGAATTTTTTTTGTTATAGTCAAGCGAAGCGAGTGAAATGATTCCGTCCAGGCGGGATTATTTCCGAGCGAGCGATGACAACAAAGTGGTAAAAACCCCGCGTCCGCCAGTGGCGGATGCCCCGAGGTTTAAAACCACTTTATATTTTTAATATGCAATGGGTAGAAGATGTGATAAAATTAGCGCTCAAAAGAAAACCAGCCATGAGTAAGTTTGTGATTACGGATTGGAAAACTCCATCGGGAAAAGTTCACCTGGGCGCTTTGCGCGGCGCTCTGATTCATGACGCGGTCTATAAATCACTGCTTGAAAAAAATAAAAAAGCGGTTTTTTATTATGGTTTTGACGATTATGATCCAATGGATAAATTGCCGAAAAATTTACCAGAAAGTTTTCAAAAATATTTGGGTTTTCCATTTTCCGAAATTCCTTTACCCCCACACCCAGAAAGCCCCGCTATTCATAGCGAGGATGAATGTGGGAATAAAAAGTATTCCCTACATAAAGCCTCGTGTTTCAACATGGGGTGTGAGGGTTTACCAAATTCGTCGTTAAGTTATGGAACATTTTTTTCCAAAGATTTTCAACAGGTCTTTGAGAAATTGGATGTAACCCCTAAAATTTTATGGAGTTCAAAATTATACAAACAAGGTAAATTTAATTGCACGTTTGATATTGTGATAAAAAATGCCCAGAAAATCAGAGAGATTTACCAAGAAATTGCCAGTCAAGATCGCCCAAAAGATTGGTTAGCGGTGCAAATGGTTTGTAAGAATTGTGGTCGCATTGGCACGACGCGCGCTTATGATTTTCGCGAGGGAAAAGTTTATTATTCTTGCGATCGCGACTATGTGAAATATACCAAAGGGTGCGGCTATAAAGGCGCGGGCAGTCCGTATGACGGAAACGCAAAATTGCCGTGGAAAGTTGAGTGGGCAGCCAAGTGGTTTATTTTGGGCACTGATATTGAGGGCGCGGGTAAAGATCATCAGACAAAAGGCGGATCGCATGATTTGGCAAGCGCGATTTTTGAAGAAGTTTTCAAGGGTAAGACGCCGATCAATATCGCCTACGAGCATTTTTTGATTGAAGGCAAGAAAATGAGTACTTCCAAAGGGCTGGGAATGTCCGCGTCAGGATTCGCAGATATTATGCCAGCCCATTTAGCCAGATTTTTTATTTTGAAATTCAAACCCAAGGTTCAAATTGATTTTAATATGACGGCAGATTTTATTCCACGGCTCTATGATAGTTTTGATGCGACGGAAAAACAATTTAATTTGAGATTTTCAAAAGTAGCGTTTTTGGCGCAAATGCCGCATATTGATATTCAAAGGGAAGCGCAAAAAGAAAAAGGGTCTTGTCTTACGGCGCGCGAAAAACAAAATTTAAGCGATCGCGTAAAATTCGCGCATGTTTGGCTGGAAAAAATCGCTTACGCAAAATACAAATTTGAATTGCAAAAAACTTTGCCTAAAATTGCGATCGCAAGTAGACAAAAAAAATTTCTTACCGAATTATTAAAGGTCTACCAGACCAAAAAACATTGGCAAGGCGCGGATTTGCATCAGCAAATTCACAAAATTAAGCATGAAGTCGGGATTGAGCCCAAACTGGCGTTTGAAGCGATTTATCAGATTTTTCTGGGACGCAATGACGGTCCGCAGGCCGGTTGGTTTTTAGCGGGTCTGGAATACGATTTTGTAAAAAAACGATTAAAACAATCCTGCGAAATTACAAAAAAATAATTTTTAATTTTAATCTGCTTGCATTTTACATTTGACGACCGAAAATAGTTAAAATAATCCTTCATTTTGAGATTTGCATTTTGCATTTTGAAATTGACGACCGAAGGGAGGAATATGTTAGACATAAATTTTATCAGACAAAATAGGGAGTTAGTAAAGCAAGGGGCGAAAAACAAAGGAGTAAAAGTTGATATTGAAAAACTTTTGCGCGTTGACGATGAGCGGAAAAGACTTTTACAGGAAGTAGAAAATTTGCGATCGCAGATAAATAAGACCTCACAAAGCAAGCCCACACAAGCAGAAATTGAGAAGTTAAAAATCATCAAAGAAAAAATTAAAAACATTGAGCCGAGTTTAGAAGCGATCGCAAAAGAATTCGATTCATTAATGAGACAAGTGCCGAACCCGCCAGCCAAAGATGCGCCAGTTGGGAAAAATGAAAATGATAATCAAGTTTTGAGAAAGTGGGGTAAGCCGACCAAATTTGATTTTGTAGTCAGGAATCATATTGAACTTGGAAAAATTAACGATGTGATTGATACTATACGGGCGACAAAGGTTTCGGGCGCGCGATTTTATTATCTTAAGGGCTTGGCAGTGGAAATTGAAATGGCGTTGATCCGTTTTGCAATCCGTTGGCTAAAAGAGAAGGGTTTTACACCCATTATTCCGCCTCACTTAATTAGTGAAAAAGCCATGAGCGGGATGGGATATTTGGATCACGGCGGGGATCAAGAGATTTATCATTTAACAAAAGACAACCTGTATTTGATTGGCACCAGTGAACAGCCGATCGGCGCGATGCATACAAATGAAATTATTGATGAAAAAAAATTGCCGCTCAAATATGTTGGATTTTCGCCTTGTTATCGTCGCGAAGCCGGAAGTTATGGCAAAGATACGGCTGGGATTTTACGTAGTCATCAATTTGATAAAATTGAAATGTTTGTTTTTTGCGCGCCAGAAGAAAGCGAAAAAGAGCATCAAAAATTATTAGGCATTGAAGAGGAAATAATGCGAGAATTGGAATTGCCTTATCAAGTAGTAAATATTTGCGCGGGCGATTTGGGTGATCCAGTAGTCAAAAAATACGACATTGAGGCGTGGATTCCGTCGCAACAAAAATATCGCGAGACGCACTCAACTTCAAATACAACTGATTATCAGGCACGCCGTTTAAATATCCGCATCCGTCGCAAAAACGGCAAAATAGAAATTTTGCATATGCTAAACGGCACCGCCATTGCCATCGGACGGACGCTCATCGCCATTATGGAGAATTATCAGACCAAAGACGGAAAGATAAAAATACCGGAAGCATTAAAAAAATATCTATGAAAACAGAAAATTCACCGGTCTACGAATCAGAACAGTCAACCGATCCGTATCAAAAAATAAGAGGAGAATTATTTGCTCAATTCAAATTGTTAGAAACAGTGTCAGTCCGTCATCGCAAAACAAAATACGAAAGAGGCGAGGACTTACGAAATCGGCTAAGCACAAATGAAAAATGGAAAGGTGTAAATAAAGGATTAATATCTGATCTATGTGAAGTGCTAAAACTAAATCCTGATCACGCGACAGTTATTTCCGATGAATCTAAAAACCAAGACAGCCCCAAAGAAGAGTGTCTACGTTTTAGGAAAAGAAACTATGGTTTATTTACCCGACATATTAGCGCCGGTCCCTTTGATGAAGGGGCGCATTATTTTCAAGATGTAAATTTATATCCAAATAGAGATAATAGTATAAAAGTTGAATTTGTGGAAAATGGTGAATCATATGCTGTTCCAGCGTTTAGTGACCAAAAATTAGCCACCCAAACAGAAAAAATATTAAATAGATTACTAGGAGCAGATGGAATTCAATTAAAATCTGAGCAATGGAGACAATCCAGAACAGATTGGTGGAGCAGAGTTGCAACAAGTACAACCATTAACGATAGAGAAGGCATTGCTCTTGCGTATAATGCATTTAAGTTAAGCGCAGTGTTAATACAAGCGATTAAGAGCGGAGTAGACGAACAAGGAGAAGAATTAAGATCGAGCTTATTAGATAAATGGCATCGTCCCGCAGATAATCGTTATTTAGAAGACGCGCTTGCCGTTGATGAAATTATTCAAACAACAGGGCTCGACGCTATTAAACAATTTATTACCGATCATCACCAAGAAATTGATATTTATAACTTATCATATTCTGTCAGCATAGTCGGAGGTCAATTAATTCTAGTTATATATTATTGGCGAAGAAATGCTGACCATGAAAAACAAGAACGAGAAAGCGAACAATTGTCAACCGTTACTATGCCAAAAAACATATCAAGTCTAGAATTAAAAAACATAAATATAATAAATACCAGAGATGAGTATTATAATAATGAAAAAAAAGGAGAAATTGGAATCACATTATCAGATGAAGATGCGATTAAATTTGATTGCATAGTAGTACCAAAAGCAGACTCTCATTATATTGACGCAAAAATGTACCCATGGATAATTGAAACATTTGGCGAAAAAAGACAATCTAAAGCTAGCGAACATCGTATTTTACGCCCAACATTAAAAAGTAGCTTGAAAGTTTTAGGGATTGATGAAGATGAATTTTCAACATTGTCAACTGAAGAAAAGGAGAGAAAGCTTCGAAATCATTATATTGACCTTGTAAGATCTCTTCATCCTGATACTGTGCCCGATAAAGATTCGGACGAATACCAAACATCTCATAGATTAACGACAGAAGTAAATACTGCCAGAGATTTTATAATGGATTCTATTAGGGGGAGAAATTGAAATAATTATCAGACCAAAGACGGAAAGATTGAAATTCCTGATGGGCTGAAAAAATGGATGTAATTTTACGACTTACGCAAAAATTAAACCTTAAAATTCAAAAATCAAAAAGCAAAAGTTTTTTTGACTTTTGACTTTTGATAAAAATTCCAATTCTCAAGCATCAATGTTCAATGATTCCTTGAGATTTTGATTCATTGGAATTTGTAAACGATTAGGTTAATTTTGATGTTTTGCGACTTGCGACTGTTTCTTCAGCGTAGTTGTCTTTTAATTTTGAACTTTGAATTGTCCCGCCGTCATTCAATCTCTGGCAAAAATAGGTGATTATTCCTCTTTTGCCAATAGATTTCATTTTGGCGGGCAGGCATTTTGAGATTTTAATTTTGAGATTTGAGATTTACATTTTGCCTAAGTCGT
>VMGK01000003.1 GCA_007376535.1 Candidatus Berkelbacteria bacterium Licking1014_7
AATTTGTTATTAACCCCTACAAAGAACAATATCAATCAACTTAAAAAAGTGACATTTCTACTTTGCACAAATGTGACATTTCTATTTTGATTTGACAGTAAAAATTTTAATGGTATAATCAAAAATATGAAAATTCCTAATGTAATATCGCTTCAAAATATTTCAAAAAATTATCAGTTAGGCGAAAATAAACTGGAAATTCTAAAAAATATCAATCTTGAAATTGGCAAAGGCGAATTTATTGTGATCAAAGGTCCGTCTGGCTCGGGCAAATCCACGCTCTTAAATATTATCGGTCTTTTGGACAAACCCAGCAGTGGTAAATACTTTCTTGAAAATAAAATTATTGACAGAAAAACCAACACAAATGTTTTGGCAAAATTGCGATGTGAAAAAATCGGTATGGTATTCCAAACATTTAATCTAATTCCCCGCATGTCTGCAAAGGCAAATGTTGCATTGCCGATGATCTACAATAAAACAAAAAAGATAAAAAGCCGAGCCGAGCAATTGCTAAAAACAGTTGGCTTGCTTGAGCGCGCCAAACATATGCCCAGTATGCTTTCTGGTGGAGAAAAACAGAGAGTGGCGATCGCGCGCGCGCTTTCCAATAATCCTGATATTATTTTAGCGGACGAGCCAACCGGCAATCTTGATTCAAAAACCGGAGAACAAATTTTGAGAATTCTCCAATCATTAAACAAACAAGGCAAAACATTGATTGTGGTAACGCATAATCAAAGCATTGCCAAACAGGCGCAAAGAATTATTGAGATAAAAGACGGGAGAATCAAATGAACGTATTAGAAGCGTTTAAGTCAGGCATAAAATCGATCTGGGCGAATAAAATCAGATCTTTTCTGACTATGTTGGGAATGATTATCGGCGTTGGTTCGGTAATTACTTTAATTTCTATCGGAAAAGGCGTGTATAGCGATGTGACATCAATCGTTCAGGATATGGGGACGAATTTGGTTTTTATTGTTTCAGGAGATATCAGCGGAATGACCCAATCAACTGGCGGAAATTATGCTGCCAATCCAGCCAATTTTATCAAGTCAGATATTTTGAAAAAGGAAGATCTAGCGACAATTAAAGCTATGCCAGAGGTAGAATACTTTTCTGCTATGAATATTTTAAGCGGATTTTTAGCATTTGAAAATAAAAATGCTTATCCGATGATTGTCGGTGTTCAGCCTGACGCGATTTATATAATCCAGAATTTGACGATTGATAAAGGAAGATTTTTTACCAGCGATGATGATGGAAAAAATTATATTATATTAACCCCTAACCAAATTGAAGCGCTTTTTGGAGATAAAAATTTTAACCCAATCGGTAAAAAAATTATGGTGACAAAACAAGAATTTGAAGTACTCGGTACTGTCAAGCAGAAAAAGCAAGAGACAAATATCATTAGTTCTGATTTTGACAATATGGCTTTTATACCTTTTGAAACAGTTAATAAAATCAGCGGATCAACGCAGATTATGCGAATATTTTGTAAAATTGATGGCAATTACAACGTCAAGGATTCAGCAGAAAAAATTAAAAATAAGCTTTTAGAAACTCATACCAAAGACGAGGTATCGGTTTTGACGCAAGAAGATATGCTCGATATGATGAGTAGTATTTTGAATATCATTACAATGCTGATAACAGCCATTGCTTCAATTTCTTTGATAGTCGGGGGAGTGGGCATTATGAATATTATGCTCGTATCTGTTACTGAGCGAACACGGGAAATCGGCATAAGAAAAGCGGTTGGCGCCACTAATAGCGAAATTCTCAAACAATTTTTACTTGAAGCCATCGTGCTTACTATAATCGGCGGGCTAATCGGTGTTTTGGTTGCTTTTGGCGCTGGTTTAGTTTTCAAAAGATTTACTGATATTTCGGCTATTATTGATTTGCCAACAATCGGTTTGGCGTTGGGTATTTCAGTCGCAATTGGAATAATCTTTGGGCTGTTCCCGGCTCTTCGAGCGGCGCGCAAAGATCCGGTTGAAGCGTTGAGGTATGAGTAAACCCCCACACCTTTACAGATGTGGCTTTATGCTAAGATGTGGGGGTAAAATTAATCTCAAATCTCAAAATGCCTGCCCGCCAAAGTGAAATCTAATTTGAGAAGATCTGCCCGCCATCGCTTCGCAAGGCGATAGCAGGCGGGGGAATTATCACCTACTTCTCAAAGAGATTGAACGACGGCGGGACAGTTCTCTTTTACTCCTGTTAATTCCTAAATCTAATCTAAATTCTAAGTAAGTTATTTAGCGCGAAAGTAAAAAGTTCAGTTGAGTCAGGGAAATCAGCAGGGAAATCAGCAGGGAAATCAGGGCCAGGCCCTGCTTAGGGCCCTGCTTAGCTGAATCCCTGCAAATCTTTAACATTTTAGTGCGACCGCATCAGTTTGTTAAAGATTTTTTATCTAAGATTTGAATCCGCAACGCAAAAAAAAGAACAAATATCAGGAGTGGTAAGGATGAAGTGATCTAATCATCTTTAACATTTTAGTGCGATCGCATTGAATTGTTAAAGATTTTATTCAGCAAAAAAAATTTTATCCCGTTGATAATAACTTATCTTCGGGATTGACAAATTAAGTATATGCGGGTATAATTGGGATAGATGTGAGAAGATGTAATCTGTCCGCCAAGAAACGCGATGGCAAAACCGGTATTGCCCATAAAGCCAATTCTTTGTCCTCGTTTGACTGGGTCGCCAACCGACGCGTCAAATCCATCCAAATGTCCGTACAAAGTTGACACGCCTGATCCGTGATTAATCATAATATAATATCCATAGCCCCATGTTTTGCTTCCGCCGACAAAAGAGACCTCTCCGTCCGCCGCGGCTGAGATTGGATCGCCGATGATTCCGTCAATATCAATGCCGGTGTGAAACGATTGAACCGGAGTTGGCACGCCAAATCCAGCGGTAATTGTGCCAGAAAATGGCCAGCCGAATTCTAAATTGCCGATTTTTTTTGAACCGCCAGTGGACGCTTTTCTGCGCGCGGCTTGAGTGATGCGATACAATTCGCTATTGACATCTTGATACGCTTTGCGCGCTTCCTCAACAATTTGTTCATAGGTCTTTTGTAAATTCTTGGTCTGTCCGAGCAAGTCATCTTTTCTTTCCCGTTGATAACTCAGCCCCTTTTTGTACGCTTCCTGTTGTTTTTTAAGATCGTTAAGTTCGTCGTCTTGATGTTTCAATTCTTCTTTCTCTTGATTTAAGGAAAGTTTGATTTGGTTAATTCCGTCAATTGTCTGGTCAATGCGCGCCTCTAACGCTTCAATGTAGGCGCTTCTATCCACAATTTCTGAAATGTCGCTTGATGAAAATAAAATATATATCAAACTTTGGTCAGTTGATTCGTAAATGGCTTTAATTGCTTCGGATTGATTGTCGGTCTCAATAGCAAGTTCTTTTTCTTTTTGTCTTATTTCAAGCACTTTTTCCTCAATTTTTGCGCGAATATCGTCAATTTGATTTTGTAAAGCATTGATCCGCCCCTCTGTTGTCGCAATGTCGCCGTCAATTTTTTTAATTTCTATATTGATTTTTTCCGCTTCTTTTTTCTTTTGCTCAGCCAATTGTTTATTGCGGGTAATATCGCGCGATAATGTTTCCCGTTGTTTGTATAAATCATTAATTTTTGAATTGTCAACCGCCTGCGCCAAAGATACCTGAAAAACCAGCACTATTGTGAGATAAAAAGCGATCGCTTTTGTTTTTTGTGAAAAAAATTTCATTTCAAATATTTTTTAACTGATAACCAACTGGACGCAATTGAAATAACAATGCCGATAAAAATTTGCGCCAAGATAATTTGCCAGAAATTTGAATAAATCTGCGATTTGATGTCTAACCACACAAAATCCAAATTCAGAATCGCAGCGGATTGTACCAGTTTGAGACCGCTAAAAGTGATTATAATCGTCAGGAAGACAGCCAAAATTCCATAAAGCAGCGCTTCCACAATAAAAGGCAATCGCACAAACGAGCCAGACGCGCCGACCAATTCCATAATTTCTATTTCTTCTTTTCTGGAAAAAATGGTCAGGCGAATGGTATTGAATATCACAATGGCCGAGACAGCGGCAAAAATAATTCCCAAAATTAATCCTGACAATTCAACGAAATTGGCAATTTTTGACATTTTTTCAATAATGGTTTGGTTTTCTGGATACGAAATGCGATATATTTTTCCCTGATACGTTTTGCTCTGCATGATTTGAGTGATTTCGTTTAAGACCTTGGGATCAGCTGATCTAATTTCAAGAGTGCGGGGTAAAGGATTATTTTCTTGGGTAATTAAATCCTTTGTCCGTTGATTAATAGATCGGGTTTGCCATCTGTCAAGCGCGTCTTGTTTGCTAATATAACTCACTGACGCAACATCAAATTTACTTTTTATTTTGAATTCAAGATCGCGAATATCTTCTTCCGGAACATTGTCTAAAAAATACGCTTTCATATCGATTTTTTCTTGCACCGCGTTGGCAGTGGTTTTAACAGCATAATTGATGATCATAAAAGTTGTTACCACCAGCAGAGTAAGCGTGGTCATCAAAATTGCGGCGATTGAAAGCGAACCATTGCGGATAAAATTAGTGAACCCGAGTTTTACGATACGAAATAAATGGATGAACATAATATAGTCGCGAAATGCAAATCTCAAAATGCAAAGTGTAGTCCAAAATTCAAAATTATTTCAAATTTTGCACTGTGATTTTGTCTGCCTGCTAATCGCCTGAGCGATAGCGATGGCGGGCGGGAGATTTGAGATTTTACAAATATTTTCCTTTTTCTGCGTCGGTTTGGATTTTGCCGCGTTCTACTTTAATTACTCTTCTTTGAAGCGCGTTGACCATTTGCGCGTTGTGCGTTGCCAAAAGCACCAAGGCGCCGGTGCGGTTGATACGCATCAAAAGATCAATAACTTCTTTGGCGTTGGCTGGATCTAAATTTCCGGTTGGTTCGTCAGCGATGAGAATTTTGGGTGAATGTATGAGCGCTCGGGCAATCGCTGCTCTTTGGCGCTCGCCGCCTGATAATTCTTTGGGATAACTTTGTGCTCGGTCTGCCAAGCCAACTAAATTTAAAATTTTGGGCACTCTTTCAGTAATTTCATCATTGGTGGCGTCGCACACTTCCAGAGCAAAAGCAATGTTTTCATAAACGGTTTTATGCGGAAGCAGTTTATAATCCTGAAAGACAACTCCGATTTTGCGGCGGTAAAGCGAGAGGGTGCGTTGGTTAAATCTGGCGATATCTCTGCCCGCGACAATTATTTTTCCTGATGATGGCAATTCTTCGCGAATGAGTAATTTGATAACGGTTGATTTTCCCGCGCCCGAGGGACCGACCAACGATACAAAGTCGCCCTTTTTTAGCCCAAAAGTGATTTTATCTAATGCCTTAATTTCCGAGTAGTGTTTTGAGACCTCTTGAAATTCCACTAAAAAATTATCATTTTTATCAGTTAAATGGATTTTTTGGGGGCTATTTGGTTTAACCCGAGCGATTATTTTCAGACACCCTCCTTAATTTTTAATTAAATTCCAAAGTCCAAATTTCAAATGTCAAATCAAATCCTAATTTCAAAGCCCTAATGTCAAATTATTTGTCATTAGGATTTTAGTCATTTGGCATTCATTTGCCTACCCCGTAAAATTGCGAAGCAATTTGTTCGGGGGCATTTGCCTGCCCCGTTGCGATAGCTTTCGGGGATGTTTGCTTTTTGATTTAATTTAATAATGCTTTACTTTATTCTAAACAATTTTAAGATTTTTGGCAATGGCAGAGTGTTGATGATGTCGCGTGAAGCGAGCCAGCCGCGACGGGCTTGGAAAATACCGTATCTCATAAAATCGAGTTGCGAGATGGAATGCGCGTCAGTGGAAATTGCGAATTTCACGCCGATTTTTTTGGCCTGACGGCTGTAAATATCACTCAGATCCAGACGAAGCGGCGAAGCGTTTATTTCCAAAATTTTATGATATTTTTTAGCGGTCTCAAAAATTTGATTCCAATCAGCGGAAATTTCGGGTCGTTGGTCAATCAGCCGTCCGGACGGGTGGGCTAAAATATGAAGCGCAGGATTTTTGAGCGCTGACACCACGCGGTGAGTGGCTTTTTCTTTTTCCTGACTAAGCGAACTATGCAAACTTCCTAACACAATATCAAATTTTTCTAAAAAATTTTGCGTTTGATCAAGCGAGCCGTCCGAACGGATATTAACTTCAATACCGATTAAAACGCGAATGTTACGAATTTTTTGATTTGTCTCGCGAATCAATCGCAAATATCTACTGACATTTTTAGGATTGATCCCGCCCGTAATGCCTAATCCAGCGCTGTGGTCTGACATTAAAATATATTTATAGCCGATTTTTTTAGCCGCTTGCGCCATTTCTAAAATGGTATTTTTCCCGTCTGAAAAAGTTGAATGTATTTGCAAGTCGCCTAAAATATCGCTTTGTTTGACGAGATTGGGAATTTTTCCTGCGGCTGCCAGCGCAATTTCGTCTGTGCCTTCCCGCAGTTCTGGCGGAATAAATTGCAATCCTAATGTCTGAAAGACCTTTTCTTCCGTCGGACAATAGATGTGGATTCTAGAATTAATTTTGAACTTTGAATTGTCATTTTGAGATTTGAATTTTGAGATTTGAATTTTTCTAAACCCGTGTTCTGAAAAACTCAAGCCCTGGCTTTCGCTGAACGCGCGCAGCTTTATATTATGTTCTTTGCTACCGGTAAAATGATGCAAAAGCGATCCCCATTCTTTTTGCGGCATAATTTCCAAATCAATTTGAATTTTATCTTCGGTAAAAATACTTGCTTTGTTTTCGCCTTGGGCAATAATCTGTTTTGCATCTGCTATCTCGATAAATTTTTCAATGATTTTTGAATTTTGGTTTAAATTTTTGATTTTTGATTTTTGATTTTTGATTTTAAGCGAAGCGATTATATCGATGTCTCCCACCGTTTCTTTTCTCCGACGAAGCGAACCAGCATAGGCAACATTTTTAATTTCCGGCAATTTTTCTAATTTTGCCACGATTTGCTCCGCCACTATCAACGCGTCTGCCAGCAATATTCTACAGGAGCGCGATTGTAAAATTTTAATTCCTTGACAAACTTTTTTAATCGTTTTTTCCAGCACGGAAATTTTTCTAAGTTTTGCCTGATTTTTTTCGTTTTTTAATTTTTCGTCTAAATCATTTAAATTTTTCGGACGAAGCAATTTGAAAAGTTTTTTGGTCATTTTTGGACCCAGTCCAGGCACCGCCATCATTTCAATTTCTACGGCTGGAATGGTTTTCTTAAGTTTTTCAAGTTTGACGGATTTGCCAGTGGTGATAAGTTGGGCGATGCAAGCGCTGATTTTTTCTCCGATGCCGGGAATTTTTTTCAATGATTCTTTTCCTTCTATGCTCAAAATTTCATAAAGTTCGTTGGTTTGAAATTCAACGGCTCGGCTGGCGTTTTGATAGGCGCGGATTTCAAAGGAGTTGGCGTTTTTTAATTCTAAAAAATCCGCGATAAGCAATAAATTGTGGCTGATTTGTTTGTTGTTCATAAAAAACAAATAAGAAATTAAAATGAAGAATTAAGAATTTAATTAAAAAATTCGAATTTTGAAATCATTTCGTGATGAAATAAAAAATAATTGAAAGCGCGGCGAGCGGAATGATCGGCATAGCGACTTTTTGAAAATGAAAATGCGCTTGGCCTCGTTTGGCTTTGATAGAATTATAGGTGAGCGCGCCGATTAAAAATCCCAAAGCGCCGAGCCCAGCGCCTAAAAATAATTTATCAATATGCCAGAGTTTATTTTGCGGATAACTGGTAATTTCAGAAAAATATAAAGGCGCCAGCACTAATCCAAAAGTTAAAATAAATACGATTAGGTTGCGCAAGGTAAAGCGAATTTTTCTCTTTTCAAACCAGTTAATCATCCATAAACTTATTGACATTAAAAGTCCGCCAATCCAAATACCTGATATGGTATCATCAATTCTAAGCCAACGGGAAAGCCCGAGTCCAGCGCCCACTGCGATGGTGCAAACCGGACAGACCGCCAGCGCTTGGGCGGGCGAAAAAGCCAGTAACGAAATAAATAAATATCTAATGATTTTCATAATGTAGATAAATTATAGCAAATTTTTCCCAAAGCGCAAAATTTGAATTTATTGCCAAAAAATGGTTTAATGTATAGACCTGCCCGCCATGACATGAGCCCCTATAGTTCAATGGATAGAATAAGAGACTCCTAAGCTCTAGATCCGTGTTCGACTCACGGTGGGGGCAAAGGCGATGGCAGGCGGGACGGTCCCGTCCTAAGGGAAAGGTTGGGGGTTCGACTCCTCCCATCGGCACCAGTAAGGAAAAGTCAAGTTCGCCTCGCCCCGCCACGGCGGGGCGAAATGCGCCTGCCCGCCGAAGCTTTGCGTAGGCGGGAAGCGCGCCGTCAGTTCCGTTCAAAAAAGGTTCGGATTTCGTCAAACAAACGCACCAGTAAGGAAAAAATTTTAATCAAAAAGTTTATACTTTTTATCATAATAAAATATCATACTAAAACAAAATACAAGCTACTGCAACGTTTCGAAACGTTGCAGTAGCAAATATGGCAATGCGGATACAGTTGACAAATTATACTTTTTGAAGTATAATTTTTTTGTATTTAGCGAAAAGACAAGGGAGGGTAAACATGAACAAACAGGATATCAATCTTATCGTGGTTGAGGATGACTATGCTAAGTTTTTAAGTATCTGTTTAGTATTAGAATTTTTTGACACCTTATTCTTTGACGCAAATGTAGTACATCTTGCAACTTTTGATGAAGCGGAAGAGTATTTTGAAAAAGAGTTACCGAGCCCGGACAGGACGATTGTAATAATGGATCTTAATATGAGAAGATCTCCCACTCAAAGAATGGATGTTGACACTTATGAATTATCGCGCCAACTAAAAAAGAAATACCCTGACATTGTCATAATTGCGAATTCGTCTGATAAGGGCAATCAATATCATCAAAAGAAATTAGGCAATTGCGATCTTGCGGCAGGCGATGATTTACTTGAAGCAATCAATCAAGCGCTTGATATGATTGCGCAAAGGCAGCAGCCGGCGCAAAATGAATACTCGGAATGCAAAGACAAGCATGCCATGACTGAATGCAGTCCTGCATGAACCATCAATCATCAACAAATATCTATCTTTTTTGCCCATCGCCCCTAACGTCGGCAGTTTGCCGACGTTTTTTGTTTTTTAAAAAATGTGATATAATGAAATTAAATTAAAATTAAGAATGTAGTCCGTCAGCTGGCGGAGAAGAAATTAAATTACAATCCTGCCTGCGGCAGGCAGGTAAGAAATTTTTGATTTACTATTTCAATTCTTAATTCTTCATTTTTAATTCTAATTTGTTTATTATGTTTCCTTTTACTCGTCTTCATCGCCTTAAAGTTCAGTTGTCTATTAGTTTGCTGATTATCGGAATTGGAATCGGCTGGCTTTTTGCGACACAATTTCAAACTAAACCGTCGCGCGCGCTGAATCCGGTGGCGCCTTATTTGAGTTTGACTCAATCGCAGGCAACTTTAACACGCGATCAAGAAGACACCAAGAAGAAAATTAAAAAATTGCGTGAAGAAATTACTGATAGGCAGGATGAACTTAAATCACAGCAGAAAACCGACAAACAACTTTTGGAGCAAATCGGGCTTTTGAAAGAGCAAGTTGGTTTGACTGAAATAAAAGGAGCTGGATTAGTGATTACTCTGGCTGATTCGTCCAAAGAAGCGGCTAACATTGATTCCATAGTTCACGCCGCTGATATGCGCGATGTTGTGAATGTTTTGTGGCTTTCAGGCGCGCAAACGATCACCATAAATGAGCAAAGATTGGTTTATTCAACTTCAATTGACAGCATTATCAACACAATTTTAGTCAATAATACAAAAATCACCAATCCTTTTGTAATCAGAGCGATTGGCGAGACGAAAAAGATGAAGTTAGCGCTAAAAACTCACAGCGCGCTTTCAGATATTCGCCGTCGGGTTTCGGAGCAAGGTTTGGTTTTTCATTTTGAAGAATCCCGCGACATCACGGTGGCGGAGTTTGCTTCAAGTATAAACTTAATTTATGCCAATACAGAATAATTTTAAGCAGATTTTTCCAGTATATTTGTCGCTTTTTGCCGTGTCAATAATTTTGGGTTACGGCATTATTATGCAAGTAAATGTAAAAGCCAAATTGCAGGAAACGATTGATCCTAAAAAGACCAGCGTAATTGCGCTTGAAGTAGCAGAACTTATCAAAGATAACCGCGCGCTTTTGAGCGAACAAAAAGAACTTCAGGAGCAAAGAGATAAATTATTTGCCGGAACGAGCGAAAAAGAGGAATCGCTGGCTTTTGACCTTGAAAAATATAAAATTGTGACAGGAATTACCAAAGTGCAAGGTCAAGGGGTAGAGATTAAAATCGAAAAGTTTTTACAAACCGTGCAAATTATAGATATTGTCAACGCGCTGAGAAATATTGGTATTGAGGCAATGAGCGTCAATGGACAAAGAATTGTTGTCAACACTGGTATAACTGAGGAAAATTTTAGTCCGCCCTACACGATTTTAGCCATTGGCGATGCGCGAGTTTTGGAAAATGCTTTGACGCGCAAAGGCGGGATAATTGAACAAATTGGCGCGCAAGCGAAAGTTGAGATTAAAGAAAATATAGACATTTTAGCAAAAATTTAGTATGATAAAATTATGAAACAGGAAAAAATATATTTTGATGTGAGTTGGCAAACGATTTTGAAGTTTGCAGCAGTGATTTTGGGACTGTGGTTTATTTGGCTGGTGCGCGATATTGTGGCGTTGTTTTTTGTGGTATTAGTGTTTGTGTCAGCGTTTTCTCCGGTGGTTGATAAATGGTCGCGCAAGATGAATCGGGTCTTGGCGATTTCACTTTTGTATTTGATTTTTTTGGTTTTGTTGGGGCTGGTGGGCGTGGTGATAATTCCGCCGGTGGTGGGACAAATCCAATCGCTTGCTCAGTTTTTACCGACAATCAGCCAAAAAGTTTTTCCATTTTTTGGCGTCTGGGAAAATTTAGTCAATATTTCCACCGAAAGTTTGGGCGCAATTGCGTCTCAATTGCAATCTTTGACTACTTCAATTTACAATACCACGATTGGATTTTTTGGCGCTTTGGCGGCAGTTTTCACGCTTTTAATCCTTACTTTTTATTTACTCTTAGAAGAGCAGGGCGCGAAAAAATTAATTAAAGAACATTTGCCTCTGGCTAATCGAGACAGAATTGTGAATATCGCGCAAAAGATTGGGCTAAAAATGGGCGCGTGGTTGCGCGGACAGGCGTTTCTGGGATTAACAATCGGCGCGATTAGTTATATCGGTCTCTTGATTATTGGTTTGCCGTATGCTTTGACTTTGGCGGTTTGGGCAGGAATTACCGAGTTGATTCCGTATATTGGACCGATTTTGGGCGCGATTCCCGCCCTAGTTATCGGATTTGCGGTTTCGCCGTTAGTTGGGTTAATAGTATTGATTTTTTATATTGTGATTCAACAATTAGAGTCGCAGTTTTTAGTGCCCAAAATTATGCAAAAAGCGGTTGGTTTATCGCCGGTGGTGATAATTTTGTCGCTTTTAATCGGCGGAAAATTAGCCGGGATTTTGGGAGTGATAATTTCTGTGCCAGTCGCCGCGGCAATTAGTGTTTTGGTAAAGGATTGGAATAGACTTCTTCAGAAATAATTTTTCGTGGCGAAACGCAGTAATTTTGAGCGAAAATGATGAAGGGCGACGCAGCGCTATATGGAATATAGCGTAAGGAGCCCTGAATTATTTGCAGCCAAAATTACTATGTTGTAGTAGAAAAGGTTATTTCTGAAGAAGTCTGAGACTTCTTCAGAAATAATTTTGAATTTTGGATTACCCGCCGTCATTCAAATACATCAAAATTTACTCCGTTAGAAATTACGCGGCAACTTTTTCTAACAGGGTAAACCTTGCTTATTATTCAATTTTGTAGTAGAATCAAAATATATTTGGGGCTGTATAAGCTTCGACGGATTAAATAAGATATTTGCTTCAAGCCGAGCAAGTTTGTTTGTCTCGTTCATCCCGTAAAATAGCTTGCTATTAGCGGGATAAATCCAACAAACAGGTCATAAGTGCAAACCTTTTCAATAGAGTAAAAACCGCTTTTAGCGGTCTCGCTTTAGCACCTGCTATCGCTTAATTTAAGCGAAAGCCGTCCGCAGATTTGGTGATCGGTCGAATCTCACGGGCGTCATAATCCGATCTGCGATTTTGCCAGATTGCTTTGGTAGCAAAGTCAAAGACAAACGAAAGCATTTTAAGCTTGTCAACTGCTTTATTAAATTTAGTTCGGACAGGGGTGCAACTCCCCTCAGCTCCATTAAAAAAGATGATGCGTTAGTATCATCTTTTTTAATGGAGCTGAAGTTGCACCCGTTTATACTGTTTATTTGTGCAAAAAAGAAATTAATAAAAACCATTACTTGACAAATATAACAGCATACGCTATACTATTATATATACGCAATGTATGTATCAGTAAGTAATATAATTATAATAGAAAGAATAAATGAAAATAAATAACAACAATGAACACCCGAGAAATCGTTTTAAGCGCCTTGCAACGCTTAGAACCAATATTATTTTAAAACGACTAAAGGTTCTAGGGAATTGCTCAAATCGAAATATTTACGAATATGATGAAGCCGATATCGACAAAATCTTTTCTGAAATCGACAAAAAAACAAAAGAAGTTAAGACTAAATTTCACTTTCCCAAAAAGAAAGAATTTAAATTATAGGGAGCACCAAATGCAAACTTTTACACAAGTATCTAATCAAGAGAATGATTTAAATTCTATTGAAGTTAGTTATCAAGATCGATTTGCTCATGACCTCTGGCTAGCTGATGCTTTACAAAAAGACGCTATACAAAATTCATGGGACGCAAGACAAAGCAGAAAAGGAGAGAATTGGAATTGTACTTTTTCTTACATTAATAGTGATGTAAGTATTTTGGTGATCTCGGACTATGGAACATCTGGACTTGTTGGAAACAAATTTTCCGACATTCCCGAAATGATCGAACTCTTGAAAAGTCCAGCAAGTGAAAATTTAGCAAGATTTTTAAACTCAAACTGGAGTGCTAAAAATAGCGAATCTGGTGGAAAATGGGGACGTGGTAAAAATATTTTTCTAATTTCTTCTCAAAATAGAGAATTTTATTTTGATTCTTTCCGAATGTCAGATGATAGTTATATTTTTGGGAAAGTTTATTTAGACAAGGAAGAAAAACTAATTAAGTACACTCTATCGTGGAATGAAGAAGCTAAAACACAGAAAACACTCCACTTCCCTAAACTGGACAGTCTGAAAGAATGCGGAACAAGAATAATAATCCCTAATCCCAGAAATGAAATTTTAAGAGCAATGCGTAGCGGTAAAATGTTGGAATTTGTTGGTAATACTAGGTGGGAAATTATTGAAAAATACAATGCTGAAATTTTTATTCAGTTTGAGGATAATCTTCAAAAGGCAAAGGTACCTTCTTGGTATAAGGAAGAGTTTGAGTTAAAACACTGTATAAACAAATTCTACGGTTCTGAATTAATAAGAGCCGACGATAGTTTGCGAATAAAAAAATTAGTTCTTGCTTTCAACCCTTCAAATGAAATACCTGATAACATTAAGGGTGTTGCTATTCAGCGAGGGGGGATGACGATAGAAAGGGTGAGAACAAGAGAATTGCTAAATATCGAGCAATCAGAAAGTGTATATGGATGGCTGGAACTCGACAAAGAGCTTGAAGCTGAAATGTATGAATTAGAGAATGTTGAGCATACAGGCTTTAAATGGTTTCGTAACCCCGCTAAAAATCTTAAGGAATACTTAAGAAGAAAAGTTAAAGAGTTTGCTCTTGAAAATAAACTGCTTGAAGATGAACGACAAAAATCACAAGAATCGCGAAGAACCGCAGAACAGAGAGCGCTCAGAAATCTAATCCCATTATTCAAGAAGTTGGAATTATCAAGAAAAGGTCATAGCAGTGGTGGAACAATTTTAAATAAAAGAAAAAGAATGCCTGATGAGCCTTTAAGATTGTCTGCGATCGAATTTGATTTACCGAGATCAGGCGATCAGAGGGTGAACAGTGGAGAAAATCTATCAAATGTTTATGCAATACCAATAAACAATTCCATGGAAAACGTAAATGTAATCGTTAGAACATTTAGAGTTAGTGAAGACGGAACATTTAATAAAATGATTGAGGAAAGAAATTTTAATTTAAGTCCAGGAACTGGTCCCAAAATTGGAGTCGAAAAACTACCAGTGACTCATGCCTTCAAGAAAGGAAAATACTTTTTTCGCGCAAAGTTATTGTGTCTAGAAGATACAAACATACTTCTCCCTGATAACAAAAAGGTCGAGAAAGGTTACGAATACGACCGAGTTAACATACCTTTTTATATTAATGAGGATCCTCCAATTTTAGGGAACTTACCATTTCAATTTTCCGAGATTACCAACCGAACCGATCCCGCGTTTTTGTTTGAGTGGGACCAACAGGCCTTGGGAATTTATACAATTTATTACAATGGCATGCATCCAAAGATCAAATCAATTAAAAAAGAAGACGAAGCAGTAAAAAGCTCTGAGAGTATGGAAAAGTTTTTAACAGAAAATGCAGTATTGATAGCATATCAAATAAAATTAGAAGAAGTAGTTTCTGGTGATAATAAGGGGGACAAAGATTTAGCAGAGCTGATCTCTTCCGGAGATTTGACAAGAGTCGCTAATTATTTAATGTCTGGTTATAGCGAATTTCTATGGGAATATATGGGAGGAAAGTGATGACGATAAGAACAAATAAAATTACAAAAAGTGGTAAAGTAATATATAAAGGTCACGGGAATATTTTAACGGCTGAAGAAAAGAAGAGAGCAGACTTAGAGTATGCTGAGCTTGAAAAATCTATACAAGCGGTTGCCCTAAAATTAACTAAAGATAATCTTTTAACTCCAGATGCAAAAAAGAAAGATGCATTGAAAGTATGGCATACGATTGGTAAAGAACTTGATATATTTTTAAACAAAAAAAGACTCGATATAGAAGACGAAAAAAATTTCTGGGAAACACTTTATGGTCGATGGCCAGCAATTCATATCGGTTTGCCAAAATTCAGGATTTACTCAACAAGAAATGATTTTAAGACTGCAAGAGAGCTTGCGAGATTCAATCTTAAAGAGCTTAAGCGGGTTGGTTCTTGGGGGCTCTGGCGCGAGATAATTAGTTGTAAAAGAATAAACAATGACCCCAGAATAATAAAGTGGATTATCCAAGGATTGCGTCTAGAACCGAAAACCAGGGATGAATCGCGTTCGCTCCTAAAAGCTATTTCAAATAGATTTAAACATATTGATACAACTATATTAACTGAAAATGAACTTTATAAAAAATTATCAGAAATGCAAATATAGAAATCTAACAAAATAAACTATCTAGTGGCAAGCCACGAGGTATCCGCCGTTTTGGAATAAAAAATCTGCTATGGAATCAATAATTAAACCTACAAAAAGATTAATTGGTTTACTCAAAAATACTAATGATCTGGTTGATTTAAGCAATTTTCATTTTATATATCCTATTGAATTACTGCCAATGGCCTCTTTAATCAGCGAAAAATCATTGGAATATATCAAGCCAGTTGATAAAAATTGCCAAGGATATATGAAATATTTTGATTTTCCTAACGGATTAACCCGGTTTTCTCCAAAATCTCATAGGTTTATACAAATTTATAAATTTTCAGCATCAAAAGCAGATAAAAGGTCATTGTTGGATAAATCAGAGATTCTAAAGAATTTGATCGAGATTTGCCTTTCCAACATTGGTTCGCCAAGAGGTGCAGTAAGCGCTCTAAACTTAGCCGTTGATGAAATAATATCCAATGTCGAAGATCACTCCGAGGCAAAATACGGGTGGATCAATACGCAGTATTATCCCAAAAAGGATTTTTTAGATATGTGTATTTTGGATCGCGGAATTACAATTGCCGGAAAATATAAAAAAGTTGGCAAAGGATTTGGGAGCGACTTAGAAGCACTCAAAAATGCACTCGAAGGTGAATCCTCAAAACCTGAAAAAATAAGAGGGAGCGGTTTGCCGACCTTTACGAATTTAATTACACAAGCATTTGATGGTGAGATGATAATAATTAGCGGGAATGCGATTGTGTATGCGAACAAAAAATCGGGGCCGATAGTGAATAAGATTTCAGTAAAGTGGGACGGAACGATAGTCGCTTTTAGGATACCCAAGAACCTTGAATCCATAGATTACACTCAATATATTGATCAATAATGGATTTTAATGTATAATGTGTGATACAATTGATTTAAGGTAAAGAAGGAAGAAATGTTGATTGTGTCAAAAATCAAACAGTTAAATTTGACTGATTTAGAAATTATTTTAGCGACTCGAGAGATCGCCAGATTTGTGGTGAAAATTACATTAGAAAAAAATTGTAACGCAATTTCATTTAAAAATGCAGAAACCGCCTCGAGGTCATTCCTTGATGAACTTCATATGCTATCATCAAGAAATGATATAGATCTAATTGACATTCCCGACGAACTAAAACCATTATTTGATATAATTAAAAAATCTCATCACGACCAAAAGATGTATGCTCCTAAAATAAAAGTTAAGCTTTCTGATACTTTTTTTGCCTAACTCTTTTTCTCCCCGCCTCCCAAAACAGCAGCGGGCAGGTCGCCCTTTTGAAATAAAATTAAAATAGAAATATGCAGCCAATCAACATAGAAGAATTAAAGGGCAAAATAAAACATTTTGATAAATGGGTATTGATTGTGGATGATGACAAACAATTGAAAGAAATTTACCAGCGCGAATTTGAAAAGCAAAAAGTCGGGGTCTTGGACGCGGAAACTGGTTTTGAAGCCATAGACATTATAAAAAATCGCGAAATTAACGTCGTGCTTATGGATCTTTTAATGCCCGGACTGAAAGGACTTGAGGTCTTGGAAATTCTGCAAAAAGATAAAAAAACAAAAAATATACCAGTGATTACTTGTAGCGCTTTGGCAAAAAAAATGGTGGCGAAAAAAGCGTTGGCAGGCGGCGCTAAATTGCATCTGGGAAAAAGTGATTTTACTCCGCAGGAAATCGTCCAAAAAGTTCTAAAGTTTATTAGGTAAACCCCCACACCCCGTGTTGAAACATGGGGCTTTCTGGGTGTGGGGGTAAAGTCCAAAATTCAAGACCCATAAATTAAATGTCGTTCGTCTCTTGACATTTTTTCAAATGTAAAGTAAACTTTACATTGATACCAATCTAAAATTATGTCAGATATTAGACCATTAAAATTAAAAGAGTTGCGGCAGAAAAAAGCGTTGTCTCAGCAGGAATTAGCCGAGGAGTTAGGCGTGTCCCGTCAAACAATTTTTGCTCTGGAAAAAGGTCTCTGGGAGCCGTCGCTCGGGCTTACTCTTAGAATTTGCGATATGTTGGAGGTGGCGTTTGAAGATATTTTTGACTTGGAAATTAAAAACAAATTAATTTCTTCGGAAAATGTTTCCGAAGAGAGAGGAGGCAAAATGGACAGAAATTTAATGCCATTTTCACCTTTTCGCGGGCTGGGCGATCTTCATTGTGAAATTGATCGGTTTTTCGAGGACTCATTTTCCTCAAATACGCCAGGGAATATTGCCCGTATGCCAGCAATAAATATTCACGAGGAGGAAGACAAATTTATTGTTGAGGCGGCAGTGCCAGGTTATAGAGAGGACGAGATTGATATTGAAGTGGGTGATGATTATTTAACTGTCAAAGGCGAGAAAAAAGAAGAAAAGGAAGAAAAAGGGAAAAAGATTCACAAACGTGAGTTTGCGTATGGCAGTTTTGAACGGACTGTATCTTTTCCCGGGCTAATTACTTACGATAAAGTTTCGGCTGATTTAGTGGATGGCGCGCTTAGAATTTCAATTCCGAAAAAAGAACCGGTTAAACCAAAAGTGCGCAAAGTGAAAGTGAACAAGAAGTAAGCGGCAAATTCCATAATTTAGCGCCACACTTTCTTATTTCTTGAATCCCGCACCCTAATGTTAATTGTCAATTGTCGGTTGGCAGGGGGCGCTCGTTGATTCACCCCGTTTGATTTATGCACCCTTAGCTCAGGGGTAGAGCGGTCGCCGCGGCGACAGGTCGGAGGTTGAATGTATTACACATATATCATTCAAAGTTTAAAAAATGGGAGATGGTATACAGGTTCAACCGATAATATGCAAAGAAGATTGGCTGAACACAATAACGGAAAGAGCAAATATACGCGATTAACCAAACCATTCAAACTGATATATTGTGAAAAACATCAGACACGGTCTGAAGCCATAAAGAGAGAATTATATCTTAAAACCGGTAAAGGACGAGAAGAAGTGAAAACAACTATAATGCGCGTATAGCTCAGGGGTAGAGCGCTACGTTGACATCGTAGAGGCCCTTGGTTCAAATCCAAGTACGCGCACCACGTTTCCACCGCAGGTGGATTAAATAAAGGGTATTAACCCGCAGGGCAAGCATAATCAATTTCTAATGTCTAATTCCTAATTTCTAATCAAATCCCAATGAAACAATTTTCAAACATTCTTGTTTGTTACATTGAAACATTGTCCGCCAAAGGCGAATCAGCTTCTGGCTGATAAATTTATTGAGAATTGATAATTGAAAATTCAATGAAACGAGAATACTTGTCCACGCGCTTCTTAATCGTTGAAATAATATCTTAGGTCCCTTTTGTGTTCTCGCGCTTTAATTGCTTCTCTTTTATCAAATTTCTTTTTAGCGCGGGCAGTGCCGATCTCAATTTTTGCCAGACCGCGTTTGAAAAATAATTTTGTGGGGATTAAAGTCATACCTTTTTGCTGAACTTGTCCAATGAGGCGACTTAATTCATTTTTTTTGACTAAAAGTTTGCGTGTTCTTTGGGTGTCTAATGTCTTGGATCCCAAATACATTCCCACGATAAAAAGCTCGGGTTTGCCTTGCGCTCCCTGTAAAATTTTCGCAAAACTGCCCTTCAGTTGGACTTTGCCAGAACGTATCACCTTGATTTCATCTTGAATAAGCGCTATTCCACATTCAATCGTGTCTATGATATGATAATCAAAATACGCGCGCTTGTTGAGAAATGATTTGGATGTAGAAGATAATCTTGACATAAGTTATAATTGCTTATATCTTAAAATAAAGTTAAATTATATTCTTACGATAAACAATGAAAACAATAATTGCAATAGTGGGTATGCCGGGAGCGGGAAAAAGCGAGGTGGCTGATTATTTAATAAAAAAGGACTATTCGTATATAAGATTAGGTCAAATAACATTAGACAAATTGAGTGAAATGAAATTAGTGATTAATGAAAAAAATGAACGAAAAATACGAGAAGAATTTAGAAAAAAATTTGGAATGGCGGCTTTTGCGATATTGAATTTCCCAAAAATAAATCGCTTAAAAGGAAATATTGTGATTGATGGACTTTATTCTTGGGAAGAATATCTTGAATTTAAAAAAAGATTTAGAAATTTTTATGTTCTGGCGGTATATTCTAACCCTGCGACGCGATATGGGCGACTTATTTCCCGCTCTGAAAAACATAAAAATGATATAAAAAATAAATACAGATCGATTGCTTTAGAAGAAGCCAAGGCGCGCGATGTGGCCGAAATTGAACATCTTAACAAGGGCGGACCGATTGCGATGGCTAATTTTACCATCGTAAACCAGTCCAACAAAAAGAAATTAAAGGAAAAGGTTGATGAATTTCTTCAACAAATATGAAACAAAAAAAGTATATTAGACAAAGACCTGATTGGGATCAGTATTTTGCCCAGATTACCAAAGTTGTTGCCACTCGGGCAAATTGCACTGGGCATAAATGCGGAGCGATTTTGGTTAAAGATAAAATGATTATTTCAACCGGTTATAATGGCACGCCCAAAGGTGTAAAAAATTGTTTGGAGGGCGGCTGTCCGCGATGCAGTGATCCAAATAGAAAATCCGGCGAAAATCTGGATAAGTGCATTTGTGTTCATGCCGAAGAAAATGCGATTATTCAAGCGGCCTATCATGGCGTTTCTTCGCAAAACGCTGTTTTATACACCACATATTGCCCGTGCATTTTTTGCGCTAAATCAATCATTAACGCTGGCGTAAAAGAAGTAGTATATTTTGACGATTATTATAAAATGGATCATTTATCCAACGAAATGTTTAAGCAGACGGGAATAAAAATTAGAAAATTAAAATCATTATGAAAATCAAAATCAAAATAATTGACAAGAGAGCCAAAATGCCAGAGTACGCGCGTTCGGGCGATGTAGGTATGGATGTGTTTGCGCTTGAAGATATTATTATTCCGTCTCGCATGGTAGTCAATATTAACTTGGGGTTTGCGCTGGAATTTCCGACTGGATTTGTAGCCCGTATGTCTGACAAAAGCGGATTGGGAAAACGCGGCATCCATGTTTTTGGCGGAGTGTATGACGCCGGGTATCGGGGGGAATATAATGTAAGTTTGTATAATTCTACCAGCGACGATTTTTTGTCTAAGTTGGGAGAAAAGTTGGCGCAGATTATTATTTATCCGGTGGAAATTGTTAAGTTGGAAAAAGTAGATAATTTGTCAGAAAGTATACGGGGCAAAGGAAGATTTGGCAGCACGGGGAAGTAAAAAATACTTTAAGGATAAATAAGAAATGAAAATGAAGAACGAAGAATTTAAATCAAAAACCTAAAAATTTTTTACAACAAAAATGCTTTGATTTTGCGATCTTGACTATTGAATTCTGCGAGCCACTCATGCGAGACCCGATCGACAATATTATTGCGTCAAGCATTCTGATACTCAAGGGTGAAAGATAGTTTTTAATTTTTTATTTCATTTCTTAATTCTACATTCTTAATTTTTAATTATTTAAGATGCAGTATCAAAATATCAAAAAAATAGATCCGCAGATTTATAAAATTATCAAAGCGGAGGAAAAGAGACAAAAAGAGGGCTTGGAGTTAATTCCTTCGGAAAATTATACTTCGTTAGCGGTTTTGGAAACGATGGGTTCAATTTTAACCAATAAATATTCAGAAGGATATCCCAGAAAAAGATATTACGGCGGACAGGAAAATATTGACGATATGGAAGAATTGGCGCAAAAGCGCGCGCTTGATCTTTTTGTTCCTAAGCGATCGCAAAAAAACTGGTATGTGAATATTCAGCCCTATTCTGGCTCGCCGGCAAATATAGCGGTTTTGTTTGGATTGCTGAAATTTGGCGATCGCGTGATGGGAATGAAATTAGATCAAGGCGGGCATTTAACGCACGGTCATCCAGTAAATTTTTCTGGCAGAGCGTACAAATTTTTTCAGTATGGAGTACGAAAAGATAACCAGACGGTTGATTACGACGCAATTGAAGCGATCGCAAAAAAAGTCAAACCGAAATTGATTATTTCGGGCGCGACCGCGTATCCGAGAATTATTGATTTTAAGAAGTTTCAAGCGATCGCAAAAAAAGTCGGCGCTATTCATCTGGCAGATATTTCTCATATTGCCGGACTTGTGGCAGGTGACGTTCATCCGTCGCCTTTTCCGTTCACTGATGTTGTAACAACTACCACGCATAAAACCTTGCGCGGTCCGCGGGGAGCAATAATAATGTGTCAAAAAAAATACGCCAGCCAAATTGACAAAGCGGTTTTTCCGGGATTACAAGGCGGACCGCACGATCATATCAATGCCGCCAAGGCAGTTTGTTTCAGCGAGGCGCAGAAAGCAAATTTTGCCAAATATGCGGCGCAGATTGTTAAAAATTCGCGCGCCTTTGCCAGAGAATTGACTAAACTGGGATTTGATTTGGTTTCCGGCGGTTCTGATAATCATTTGATTTTGATTGACTTGACTAATAGCGGAATTCCGGGAAAAGAAGCCCAGCAGATTTTAGACGATGTCGGCATGACTCTGAATAAAAACACCGTGCCCTTTGATAAGCGGAGTCCGTTTGACCCGTCCGGCATTCGTCTGGGCACCCCGGCGCTGACCACGCGCGGAATGAAAGAAAAAGAATTCGTTCTGATCGCTCAACTGATGAAGCGCGCTCTCAAGGGGCGAAACGACCAGAACGAATTAAAAAAAGTTACCCGGCTAGTAAAAAATTTAGCTGTAAAATTTCCCGTGCCGGGGATTAAGTGATATTTTATGAAAAATTCTCAAAATTTACAAAAAGAAAAAGGCCGAGCTTCACGATTGTGCTGTGAAGCTCGGCCCGATGGTGCGTCGCGAACATCACTACGCCGGGTTCGGCTGGAGCCCGAGAGTCTGCTGGCAGATGTGAAGAAACATCGCCTGTGTCGGATTGACACCGAGAAGTTGGTCGCCGACGGTGCCGCGGATCTCCGGATGCTGGTATTGGAGGTGTCTCCTATAGTGTTCCTCCAGAATGCCAAGCACCTTATCCACTTTTCCCTGGTCGGTCGCGTGGAGCAGAACGTTCGTCACGTCGTACCCCAGATTCGGGCCACAGTTATGGAAGACGGTGAGCGCACGATTCCATGCGACCCCGAGCTTCGGCTGCAAGATATCGCAGAACTGCTGCCTGTTGACCTTTGCCATAAGGCCTCCTTTCAAGATTCGGGATTATCGAGTCACTGCGGCCCGATTTCTATATATTCTAAACACAACAATAATGCTGTGTCAAGCACAAAACCAAAAAACAGAAACTCGTGTGAGTTTCTGTTCCGGAATTATTTTGAAAATTTTAATTCAAATCTATGAAACAATATCTTGATTTATTAAACAAAATTTTGAAGACAGGCGAGAGGCGAAGCGACCGAACCGGCGTCGGCACTATCAGTCTTTTCGGCACCCAAACACGGTATGATTTGTCTAAAAAATTCCCCTTGTTGACCACCAAAAAAATTTATCTGAAAGCGGTGATTTACGAGCTGTTGTGGTTTTTAAGGGGAGACACCAATGTAAAATATCTGAATGATCACGGGGTGAGCATCTGGGACGAATGGGCGGATAAAACCGGCGAACTCGGTCCGATCTACGGCAAACAATGGACCGCTTGGGAAGCCAGAGACGGCAGAAAAATAAATCAAATTCAATCGGCGGCGGATATGATTAAAAAATCGCCTGATTCGCGCCGCATCCTGGTGTCGGGCTGGAATGTCGGCGATTTACAAATGCTGATCAGGCAAAAAAAGACCGCTCCGCCGCCCTGCCATACTTTATTCCAGTTTTATGTTTCGCAAAAAAAGGGAACGCTCTCCTGTCAGCTTTACCAGCGGAGCGCTGATATTTTTCTGGGAGTGCCGTTTAACATCGCGTCCTATTCTTTGTTGACTATGATGATGGCGCAGGTGACTGGTCTAAAACCGGGTGAATTCGTACATACCACCGGCGATACCCATATTTATTTGAACCATCTAAAGCAGGTCAAACTTCAATTGGCTAGAAAGCCCCGGCGATTACCCCAAATCCGACTCAATCCTAAAGTTAAAAATATTTTTAAGTTCAATTACGAAGATTTTGAAGTGATCGGCTATAATCCCCATCCGGGCATTAAAGCCCCGATTGCGATTTGAAAAATCATATGGAGCATCCGCCAGCTGGCGGATGCGCGGCATTTTTTATTCCGCTCAATGTAATGGGTTTCATCTCCACAGTAAGTTGCGGGGTTAATGGATTAAAATTGTCCTGTTTGATATAATTAATCCAACGAATAAAAAAGCGTCTCAATATCAACAATCCAAAAGGAGGAATAATGTTTCGCAGAATAATTTCAGCCATCTTTAGCACCAGAAAAAAGGTTTCCCTTTTCATTGTTGCCGTCTTCCTAGTTTTCTTTTTAGCAGGGATTTTCATCGCCAATTTATCAGGCAGGTTAAACATCTTCGGCGACAGCAGCGCCACCACCGGCACATTTAGCGGTATCGTCATAGATACGGCAACTGACAAGCCAATTAAAGGCGCTGAAATCATTCTTAAATCAACAACCAGAACAGTAAAAATTACAAAACTGGTTAAGGGCTATTGCATAATCAAGGGCAAGGTTCAAAGAGAGTGTCCTATAACAGTCACAACTCCTTGGCAGGTCAAAAAAACCACTGATGTTCGGGGAAAATTTAACTTTGGGAAAATTGATAATATTACCAGCAGTGAACAGTGGAAAATTTCTGTCATTCATGCAAACAAAATACTTCTTGATGATTTTTTGTATTTAACATCCGGTGAAAACAAAATCGAACTTCAAATTGGCAGGATTCCCGCACTATCAAGCATAGAGTTTTTCACCGGCAATAATCCCGAAAAACAAATATACCCATTTACTGAATTTGGCTCCTTGGAGGGTAATGCGATACCAAATTCCATTGTAATCGCCAGCCCATCAGACACCAATACAAAAGAGCTATTTAAAACAAAAGATGTTAGTCAACAAATAGAAACAATTGCCGACGATAAGGGCAGGTTTGTTTTTGATAAAATTCCAATCGGTAAGTATTCCGTTAACAGTATCTTTGACGATAACAATATTTTCACTGACGAAACAGAAATTACCAAGGGTAAAAAATCAATCACCAATTTTACCACAGAAAGGAAAAAGTAATGAAAAGATATTTATCAATAATTTTTTCAGCAATTCTTTTGCTATTTTTTATTCTTGGTCTTTTTGTTGTACCCACACAAGCTGAAACAGATCAAGTCCCAATTGGCTATCAGATTGCCCAAAAAGCCAGCGGTGAAGTTGGTTATGCAGAGAAAACAGATAATGTGGTTAAGTACAACAATTGCTACAACAAGAGTCCTCTCTCAAATGGTTCCTGCCCAACTGGGCAGGGTGTTCCATGGTGCACTGTTTTTACTAGCTGGACAGTAAATAAGGTTTTGGGGGATACTTTACAGAAATATGGAATTAAACCCGGCGCAAGAGAGTGGTCGGTTTTGGGTTTTATGGATTGGTTTAAGAGAAACAATGGAAAAAAAATTGTTTATAACGGTCGCGAAATAACAATTAGATGGATTCCGATTAATTTAATTTCAAGAGGAAAAGAGAAATTAGCAATCGGCGATATTAAATTTATAATTGGTAATGGTAGTTCTAGGCATTCTAATGTGGTGTCGTATCTCTCAAAAGACTACAGCACTTATATAATGGATAATGAGAATTGGGATGACAGCGATTATGATACAATAGACGGTAATTGGGATGATACTGTTAGTTTATTCCGTTCGCAAAAAAAATATGCGAAATACTTAAGGGGAATTGGGCGTTTTGACGACAGTTTAAAATTTGTCGAAGTATCCGGAAAAGTTAAAGACAGCCAAAACAATCAGGGAATAAGCTATGTTGATGTGTATCTTACACCAACTTTTTCAAGCGACATAGACAGCTACAGGACACAAAGCAACGATAGGGGTTTTTTTATTATTGCACACGACATTCCTGGCAGATACGAATTCTCGATTGTCAAGGAGGGCTACAAAACAATTAAGGAGCAAAAAGATATCAGAATTGGCAATAACACTTTTAACTTTACAATGGAGAAAATTGTAACATCTGCTCCCTCTACTCCGACCAATCCACCCGCCGATATTCCCGCTACCCCGATTGTCGCCTCCGCCAAAGTGGCAGGCACAGTCAAAAACTCCGTTACCTCACAGGCAATCAGCGGAGCTACAGTTAAGATTGACAATGTCGGCACTAACCAGACTAACAGCGCTGGAGCCTATAGCCTCACCATCAACAATGTTACTCCCAATCAATATAAAATAACGGTCAGCGCCACTGGCTATACTTCCCAGAATACCATTATCAGCGGATTGCAGGGAGGTCAGACCAGAACTTTGAATTGGACACTTAATCCAACTGCTGGAGGCACTACCGGCGGCACAGGCACTACCACCACTTCTTTATCCATCTATACTAAATGCGTGCCGGACAACACCAAAATGATCACTTCCTTTGATGTTTATGTGGCTGGAACCAAGAAATACTCTATTGGCGGCGACAGCGGCGAAATCCCTAATCCCAATGCCAATACCTATCTTAAAGCCAGCGGTTGTCCGACTGCCACTGACACGCGAACTTCAAACACAATCAATACCACCGGCAAGACAGAGGTGACATTTGAGTTAAAGTGAGAGATCGCCCCCTTCACTTATATTTTAGAGTGACGGATAAAGAATCCGCTGGAGCCAGCTCTCCTTAAAAATTTTTGATGAATAATTCGCAACCCAGAATCAGCCTGATCGCCGCTGTCGGCAAAAGCCGCGAAATTGGCAAAGACAACCGACTGATTTGGCATATACCGGAAGATCTAAAAAGATTCAAAAAAATTACCGCCAAGCACGCGGTGATTATGGGAGAAAATACTTTTTTTTCTTTGCCCGGCGCTTTGCCCGATCGCCTAAACATTGTTTTAACGCGCGATAAGAAAGCCCGATTCAAAAATGCGGTAGCCGCGCATTCAATTACTGAAGCAGTCAAAAAAGCTAAAGTCAAAGAAAAAAAAGAATTTTTTTTCATCGGCGGAGCGAGTGTTTACGCGCAGGCGCTGACATTGGCTGACCGGCTCTACCTCACCGTGATTGATCAAAAATTTCCCGGCGCCGATACTTTTTTCCCGGACTATGCTAATTTTTCTAAAGTTATTTTCCGCCAAGCCAGCCAAGACCAAAACTATCGCTACACATTTTTAATTTTAGAAAAATGAAATTCATCGTTATTGAAGGCATTGACGGATCAGGAACCACGACGCAATCCGCATTATTGGCTGGGAAAATTTTTGAGAATTATAAACACCTGCCAGTGCTTCTTACCCGCGAGCCGACCGGGGGAAAATACGGCTTGAAAATCAGAAAAATTTTAGCCGAGTCAAAAAAGCCGCAGTCGCATAAAGCCGAACTGCTAAAATTATTTATTCGGGACCGGCAGGAACATCTGGAATCTTTTGAGAATTTTGACGGCATCGTTATTTCTGACCGACATAAACACAGCACCTTTGCCTATCAGCAGGCGCAGGGGGTGAAATTTAACCAAATTTTCCGAGCCCATCAAAAACTCCGTCCGCCTGACCTGACAATCATTTTAGACCTGCCGGTCAAAATTGCCCTTAGCCGAATGAAGGCTAAAAAACAGCCGGAAGTATTTGATCGCTACAAATCCTTTTTGGAATTAGTCAGAAGAAATTATCTGGCTCTAGCATCCCAATTGCCGAAAGAGAAAATTTATTTGATTGATGGAAGCGCCAGCCGGGAACAAGTGTCCAATCGAATTTGGAAAAAAGTCAGAGATTTGGTATGATAAAAATATGGAAAAAACAGATCATCGTAAATTAGGCAAAAAATTAGGTATTTTTCATATTTCCGAAAAGGTCGGCATTGGTTTGCCTTTGTGGTTGCCCAAGGGAGCGACCGTCAGAAAACTGCTGATGGATTATTTGGAATGCGAGCAGCGCAGCGCTGGATACGATTTTGTCGCCACTCCGCATCTGGGAAAATTGGAGCTGTATAAGACCTCCGGACATTGGGACACCTATCGCCAATATATGTATCAGCCGATCAAAATTGACCAAGAGGAATTTATTCTGAAGCCGATGAATTGTCCGCACCATATTGCCATATACGAATCAGAGCCCAGAAGTTGGCGCGATTTGCCCATTCGGCTGGCTGAATATGGCACTGTCTATCGCTCTGAGAAAACCGGTGAACTGCTGGGGCTAATTCGGACGCGCGGTTTTACCATTGACGATGCGCATATTTTTATGGCAGAAGAGGACTTGGAGCAAGAATTTCAAAAGGTCTTAGAACTAACGCAAAAGGTCTTTAATAAATTTAAGTTTAATGATTTTCGAGCGCGCGTTGGACTGCGCGACAAAGAAAAAACCAAATATGTTGGCGCAGACGATTTATGGGAAAAGAGCGAACAAGCGATTGAAAATGTAATGAAAAAATCGTCAATTACCTACGAAAAAGTCAAAGGCGAGGCGGCGTTTTATGGACCAAAACTTGACTTTTTAGTCAAAGACAATTTAGGGCGCGAGTGGCAACTTGGCACGATTCAGGTGGATTATAATTTGCCGGAAAGATTTGATTTGAAATATATTGATAAGAATGGCAAACCCGCCCGTCCAGTGATGATTCATCGCGCGCCTTTTGGCTCTTTAGAGCGATTTATTGCCATACTTTTGGAGCATTTTAATGGAAAACTGCCACTCTGGCTTTCGCCAGTGCAAGTGGCGATTATTCCGGTTTCAGAAAAATTCAATCAAGAGGCAATAGAATTTTCAGAAAAATTAGTCAAGAATGGCAGCCGAGTAAAAATTTTCTTAGCCAACGAAACCGTTTCAAAAAAGGTCTTAGTGGCAAAACAACAATCCATTCCCCTGATTATTGTATTTGGGGAAAAAGAAATTAAAACCGGCAAATTTATTGTGGTAAACGGGCAAAACAAGAAGAAAACCTTGACAGAAAAACAATTGATTGAAATAATAGAATTAGATAATAGATTTCTTCCGGAATAATTTTTCGTAGCGAAAGTTAAATAAGAATTAATACCACTTACACAAAATTACCTTATGTTATATTTTCTTGGATAATTGCTTCTCGGCACGCTCGTCGCCCCAGCGTGGCTCCTCGCTCGTCCTCGCCTTCCCGATAAATTCCTTTCTGTAAAATAGATTACATTCTATTATTACAG